>JAIPBX010000091.1 GCA_021738485.1 Bacteroidales bacterium
CCCTCTCCTATCAGCTTTCAGAGAGACTATTTTGAAGCGGAAAAGCCTATTCTGAAAAGTTTACACTCCGGGAAAATACCTGTCCGCATCGTTCGGCCTTCCTGGATCTATGGCCATGGCTCCTGGTTTCAGGCGTTTTACCTGAATTATATGAAAAAGAAACATAAAGTCCCTGTATATGGTAAAGGCGACAACCTGATGGCTTTTGTTCATGCCAGCGATTGCGCAGCTATGATGGTCCATGTAGCCCGGCATGGAACAAAGAATGAGGTTTTCAATCTTTTCACTGAACCCGCCATGACTCAGCGGGCATTTTCCAATCTTTTAGCTGAGAATACCAACCTTCCTTTGCGGCATGTCCCTCTTTGGTGGCTAAACCTGCGGTTTGACCTTGCCGTCAGTGAAGCCTTCCGGTTCTCACTTAACCTTCATACTCAACACCATAGCATTTGGAAGCAATTTTCACCGTATCATCCTTCCATCGAATTATGGATTCTCAAAAAAAATAAAGAAGATTACACTCAATAATCTAATATGCTATTAGTTTAAAACTAGATTTATAACAGCCTCTGCTTTTGCTGTCCAATTTAGAATTATTATAAATATATATATAATTTTTTATATGTTTAAAATTGGATGAATCATCCATAAAAATTTCTACTTTTGACAGGTTTTTCACACAAAAAAATAAAACCATAATTTTATATGTTTAACCTTTTCAAAAACACATTGAATATAAGCGTATGATTACCAGAACATTACAAAAGTTATTAAAATCAGAAGCCACAGGGGGTATTCTCCTGATCCTTGCGGCTGTTGCAGCCATGACATTAGCTAACTCTCCACTACGTGAATGGTACGACCATCTATGGCATAGCAAATTCACAATCGGGAACATGACTGAAAGCCTGCATTTCTGGGTTAATGATGCCTTAATGGTTATTTTCTTTTTCGTAGTAGGTCTTGAAATAAAACGGGAATTACTGGTAGGCGAGCTCTCTTCTGTTCGGCAAGCTATGCTACCGGTAGTGGCTGCATTTGGAGGAATGATCCTTCCTATTGCTATATTTTCTACTTTAAACGCAGGCCAACCGGGTTCTGAAGGATGGGGTATTCCTATGGCCACCGATATTGCCTTCGCGATTGGAATTCTCAGCTTGCTTGGCAAACGCGCTCCTTTAAGCTTAAAGGTCTTCCTTACTGCCTTTGCCATTGTGGACGATATGGGAGCTGTTATTGTAATTGCTGTGTTTTACAGTGAGCAGATAGGCTGGGCAGCATTAGGCAGTGGCGGTGCCTTACTGATTTTATTATATTTCCTCGGACAAAAAGGAGTTCATAATAAACTATTATTTATCACTATCGGCGTTGTTATTTGGTACTTATTCCTTAAATCGGGAGTTCATACTACCATAGCAGGTGTGCTTCTGGCTTTAACCTTACCGCTCAAGGCCAAACTTCAAGCCCCTGCATTTGCGAAGAAAATTGAAGGTGAAGTGAACGAGTTAAAAAACTCTATCGGCGAAAAGCAAGCAGCCTGGAATCATCACCAGTTGGAAATGATAGATAAAGTGAAGAAATATGCTAACCAGGTAACCAATCCGCTGCAGTGGTTTGAAAACAATTTACATCGTTTTACCATGCTTGTCATAATGCCCATATTTGCATTTGCCAATGCCGGAGTGTATGTTGGAGGTGTGGAAGGTTCTATCTTTGAAGGCGTTTCGTTTTCGATAATCGCAGGATTAATACTAGGTAAACTTGTTGGAGTCTTTGGCTCCTCCTGGTTATCGGTTAAATTCAAAATCGCCAGCCTTCCCTCCCATTCCAGATGGACAGATATGGTAGGAATTGCATTGCTGGGAGCTGTCGGATTCACCATGTCCCTATTTATTGCCAATCTTTCGTTCGAGGCCGGTTCGGCACTGCTTGATCAGGCAAAAATGGGTATTCTTGCAGCATCCGGTACGGCAGCTATTATTGGTCTAGGATATCTGGCCATTGTATTGCCAAAAAACAAATAATTTAGACAATAAAAACAGGGATATAATTCCCTTTTCTGATAAGGCGGCAGGATTTTACCATTAAAAAAAATGCTAAACTTCCTGCCGCTTCATTATATATAGACTGTATTCCCCAATGTTCCATAAGGGCGTATGCTGAAGTGCACTATCAATTTTCCATAGTAAAGGCCCCAGACCTTTGATCTTATTCAAATGCCGAGCCCCAAACCATGGCGGATAAAACAGGGAATAGCCTCTTTTGTAAAGGATCTGAAATTGTGGTTGAAACGCCTTTTTTATCCTTTTAGCACTGTAAACATGGCTTGGCAAATTCCGCCCCGGCGAGTAGCCTTTCCACCGGTCACGAAAACGGGCCATAGCTTCTGTCCATTTAAATTTTAAAGTTTTAAAAACAAAATCCATAAAATAGTACCGATTCACGGAAGTCAACATGAAGATAGCATTCCTGGAAGTAACTTCATAGAGGCTTTTTACCGTAGCTTCCAAATCAAATACGGTATTTAATCCCCCGAAATACACGAAAACAAGATCGAACCTCACTCCGGGAAACAAATCGGGAATATCTTCCACACTGCCGGTTTTAGCCACGGCGTTACTTACTCCTTTCTCCTCAATATTTTGATTGGAAATACGCACCATTTCCGGCGACACATCAATCCCATAGAAATGGCGGTCGGGATATTTTCCGGCAAAATATACCAGGTCAATCCCCGGACCACTACCAATTTCCAGTGCATTGGTAAAATCAAATTTTTCGGTGTGCTTTCGGAATTCTCCGCGAATTTTTTTTAAAACAGGGTTTTCCTCATAACGTTTCTCAAACATTTGGGCATCCTCATCGAAATGGGAGGCTACCCTCCGATAGTAGTCCAATGAAGTAGATTCCCGAGCATTATTCATCTTGAAGTTGATTTTTTAACATCATAAAAATGATTTTTATTCTTTTTATCATAGTGAAGATGTATTTTATGTTTTTGCTCAAACCATTTTTGTTTTTCCCGGAACTTTTTCAGGACTTTATCCCTGAAATCCTCGGGATGGTGCTTGGAAGCATTTTTGCGGGTTATAAAAGCCTTCTCAAACTGCTCTGTTGAAAGCCATGAAAACTTTCGCTGCCGGTAATTCAATGTCTTTTTCATCAAAAAATCATCCAGTTTATTTCCGGAATCATTATCAAAAACTTTTTCCATAACACGTTTTAAAAATCCAAATAATGGTTTCACGCAATACGTTGATGCTCGGCGGGGAGCATAAGGATAAAAGCGTTTTGCCCATTGATTTGCCTCCATAAAATTATGATATATCTCGCTATTATAAAGTGGCACCAGGGTTATTATTTCGGTGGCGATATATAAATCGCGGCTTTCAATATGGAGGGAATGATCATCCACAAAATAATTAAGGCAAAAATACTTATAGGAATTAAAAAGAAACAATTTTTTAAAAATCATCAGCATTGTACGACTTATCCACAGCCTGCCAGGTTTAGTGACAACAAAATAATCGATATCGCCATCCTTGGCCGCCCGCATCTTTGAAAGCGAGCCGGAAACAAAAACACCTCTCACAAAAGGGAAAGAAGCAATAATCCGGGTCATAAAACGAGCCATCCGGTAATATTTTTTCACTCGGGTGCGCTCCCTCATTCTTTCGGTAACATTGTCTTGCTTTCCCTCAAGAAAAAACAAACCGGAGGCTTCCCCTATCAAACCTAATTTTTGCAAATGGTCTAAATAAAAACCAAAATCCTTCTCAGCCGTCCCATTCACGCTACAAGTCTGATAAAGCTCTTCATGGCTCAATGGATGATCAAAAACATCAAAATACAATAAAGTATTGAGAATGGATTTTTCTTCGGGAGCTAATATGTTTTCATGAGTTACACCCTGCATTGAAAAGCTATCTAAATATGTAAATAACTAAACGTTAATCCCGGAAGATTTGTTTGCTGCTTTTCCGTATTTAATGTCCAGGGCAACAATAAAACCGGTCATTCCCCAAAATAATGCGGCGATTTTATCCGTATGAAGGAAAAAGTTAAAAAAACCATGCACATAGTAGGTAGTTAAACCCAACAACAGGGAAGCGGCAACGATACGAACGGAAGTATTCTTATTTTTATACACCAAACGCATGCCTCGCCCAACCGTCAATAATATGACAGCAGCAAAGGTTAAAAATCCCGGTAATCCTGTTTCGGTCAAAGGTTTAAGGTACTCCGAGTGCACTCCGCCCTTATCCCCGAAATATGTACTGATGCGGGTCATCAACTCTTCATCCTGGTAAGGCGCATACTGGAACGGGTAGGTGCCCGGACCAAAACCCAGTAAAGGTTTTTCCGAAAACATATCCAACCCGGCTTCCCAACGATTAATACGTTCAAGATTCGATGCGCTTGTATTTACATTAGCTATGGAAGTGGCATGCTCTTTAACAGACGACCCTCTTTCACTTTCTACATTTTGGAGTCGATAGATAATCGGATCTTTGAAATACAAGCCCACCGCCAGCAAAACAAAAAGACCCGCAAAAATATACCGAAGTTTCACCCGTAGTAATATAAAAATCGTCCCTATAATGATTAAGGCTACACTCAGCCATACGGCACGCGAATAGGAGAAAACTATTGCAGCGAGAATAAATGGCAAAACAATCATTGAAAAAAACCGGGGGAATATCCTGTCCTTAGAAGGAATAAAAAACCACCCGGCAAAAAAAGGCAGTAGCAGAGCTACACTAGCCCCGTAAATGGTATGATCCTTAAAAAAAGGCTGAGGGACGTAACCATTTACTTGTTGGATGAAATTGAACTGGGAATGCCGCAACAGCGTATAAACAATCACCATTGTAAGGGCTGCCGCAAAAAGCCACATAAATTTCTGGATATTTTTTAGGCTACCCAGCACCTGCATAAAAAACAAGTAAAATACCACCACAAAAGCTATTCGCATCATCATATATTTCCAGGAGATAACAGGCATCGTGCTCGTCACCGAGGCTATGACCATCCACAGGAGGTTAAGCGCTATTGCAATTGAAACCGGATGCCTGATAATTGTTTTGGTTATATACCGACCGTTGAGCAAATTAATCAATACTACCAAAGCCATAAAAACTACCATTATCTCTCCCGGAAGGCTAACACCCACCCCCATTCCGATGTCCTCAAGATTAACCGATAAGGGGAGTATCAAAGCCATAAGCATGGCATACCATAGCGGATGATAGAGGGCAAGATAAATTGTAATCAACAGGAAAGGCAAGGCAGCTGCTGCTATTCTCAAATAAAGCGAATCATAAATAATAACAAAAAACAAAAAAAGCCCGTAAAGAACGATGACCAACAGCGAAAAGAAATACTTTTTATGAAGCTGGCGATTAAGCATTTTTTTTATGTTATTCGATAGAGGCTTTCCTTAAAATGAGCAACACACTCAGGGTTATAAAGAACGTTAACATGGCCCCAACGCCTGTAATCAGCCATGTTCTCGGATAAGCCGGTTCGTAATCAGGCTTTGCCTCACTGACCATATAGGCAGCCCGCTCGGGTTTATTAAACGCTGCTTGAGCCTCTTCATATTTCGATTTCAATCTTTGAAGATGCTTAAGCTCGCTTTTATACTTCTCATTTCGGGTTTGCATATCAACGCTCTCTACGCTGGGTTCAAAAGAATTCGCGTATTCAGAAATTCGCTCTGCCAGCTTGTCACGCATATTTATCCGTAAAGCCAATTCATTAAGGAGCCTGTTGTAACGACTTTCTGCTTTGGAGTATGCAGTAAGCCTACCGGAAAGTTTAGCGACTTTATTCTTCAAGCCTTCCACTTCGGCTTTTGTCCGAATTCTAGTGGAGTCACCCTCAGGCATATTTTTTCGGTAAGTTTCAAGCTTTCCCTTTTTATACTGATAGCGTGTTTTCGCCTGCATCAATGCTTCCTTGGTTAAATCTATATGATGATTAAGATTATGAAGCTGAAAACGTTCCCTTATAGTTGCCAAATCGGATCGTAAGGATTGGATATTTCTTTCCTCTTTAGCTTTTTGCTGCTGCAGCTGGCTAAGGGCCTTCTTCGTTTCCTTTCTTTTAAAACTTTTGATTTCAGAGGCAAGAGAGTCGACTTCTCTTTGTTTGGTTCGATAATTGGAAGTGATGGCTTTCAGGTTATCCTTTTTATTTGTTTTGATGATGTGCTTTTTTACCCGGTTACTAAGGCGCACTATTCCATTGGCCAATTTTGCTGCATATTCAGGGTCATTGTCTTTCACCGTTACACGAACCGATTTATAAATTGTTCTCTCAAAACTAATATTGTTATCGTACTTGTTGCTGAGAGCGGTAATTCCTTGTCCTGAAGTAGTATCGATGCCATAATGAGCAGCAAGTTCGTATTCGGATATCACCATGTCTTTTAAGTAGCTGGATTTTAAAAACTGAAGCAGTAGCATAGTATTCCCTTGCTTCATGGTCATTTGATTATCCTGACTGGCACCGGCGGCATAAACCACTGCTGTAGACTCAAATTTGGAAGGTGAAAAATACGTTGCTGAATACGCAATTATTCCTCCCGCTATTGCTGCTACAATAAGAATCCATTTATGTTGCCAGAAAAAAACAGGTAGCCATCCGGAGTCCGTCATTTTTTTCGTTTCAACCATTATATCTCCAGTTTAATATACTGTCTGTCTATTACTTAAAAGGTTACCCTATCTTACAATCAGAGAAGTCAATATGTTCAAAATATAGAAGATTTTCTTAAACGGAACCTTATCTCAATTTGGTGGAAGTATATCAGGTAAGTTATGTCAGCACTTTAGCCCATAAAAAAAGACTCCATAACCTTTTAAATTACAGAGCCTTACTTTATAAAAGTACCCGGAGCGGGACTTGAACCCGCACGGCTTTGTGCAAAGCCAAGGGATTTTAAGTCCCTCGTGTCTACCAGTTCCACCACCCGGGCAACTTGTAAAAGAACTTTTTTTTGAGCGAAAGACGGGACTCGATCCCGAAAAATGCAAAATCTTTGATTTTTTCATTTTTCGTGGACCCTCGATTTTCAACGAAAATCACAGATTTTCGGAAAATCGGGGCCCGCGACCCTGACCTTTGAATGAACGTTCCTCTTGCGAGCGAAAGACGGGACTCGAATCCCGAAAAATGCAAAATCTGCGATTTTTCCATTTTTCGTGGACCCTCGATTTTCATCGAAAATCACAGATTTTCGGAAAATCGGGGCCCGCGACCCTGACCTTTGAATGAACGCTCCTCTTGTGAGCGAAAGACGGGACTCGAACCCGCGACCCTGACCTTGGCAAGGTCATGCTCTACCAACTGAGCTACTTTCGCTTATTTGCTTTACTATTTTAAGAACTTATTGCGACCCTAATCCGCCTTAGGCGGATTATGCTCTACCAATCCCGAAAATCCCGTTTTCGTGGACCCTCGATTTGAAGCTCAAATCGGGGCGGAGCTACTTTCGCTTTTAGCGGGTGCAAATATAAAACAAAAACGGATATTGCAATAACTTTCTCTTACTTTTTTATTCCCTATTTACAGAGCTATAAAGCCTCATACAATGGAGCGCACGCGATCACCAATCACCTCTATTTCCGTATCAGCCAGCTCCACATAAAAAGGCAGGCGGACAATCCGGGAGGAATATTCTCTTGTGTTCGGCAAATCCCGGCCATCGTGCTTACCTTCAAAATATTTGCTCTCATGCAGCGGCAAGTAATGGAATACCGCCAGAATGCCATTTTTTTTGAGATATTCCAATATTTTCTTTCGTTGTTTATCACTGTTCGCCAGAAAATAAAACATGCTGCCATTTTGTGTAGCATAAGAAGGCGTGTCCGGGTAATAAATCAATCCTTGATTCTTCGTTTCGGCTAATTCTTCATGATATTTTTGCCAGATATGCAGGCGTTTCTCCTGTATTTCCCCCAAATGCTGAAGTTGCGAGTACAAAAAGGCTGCCGTCATATCCGAGGGAAGGTATGACGACCCCAAATCGACCCACTCGTATTTATTAACCTCTCCCCTGGAAAAAGCGGCTCTGTTCGTTCCCTTCTCCCAAAGAATCTCCGCGCGTTCGATAAGTGATTCATCATTGACTGTCAAGAGCCCACCCTCGCCGGCAATAATATTCTTTGTTTCATGAAAAGAAAAGGTTCCAACATGACCAATTGAACCAAGCGGGCGCTCTTTGTAATACGAATCTATCGCATGTGCTGCATCTTCAACCACAAAAAGATTATGTCGTCCGGCAATATCCATGATGCGGTCCATATCCACCGCCAAGCCGGCATAATGAACCACCACCAGGGCTTTGGTTTTTTCCGTAATTAACGCTTCCAGCTTATCCGGATCTATATTCGGAATATCCTCCCCGATATCGGCAAAAACAATATCGGCTCCTCTCAGAGCAAAGGCATTGGCCGTAGAGACGAAAGTAAAGGATGGCATAATAACCTGATCGCCGGGGCCTACTTCACTAAGCAGTGCCGCCATCTCCAGCGCATCGGTGCAGGAACTGGTAAGTAAAGCTTTTTGAAACCCATACCGCGATTCAAAAAAATCATGGCACTTTTGCGTATAGGTTCCGTTTCCCGATAATTCACCCGTAAAAGCACACTGCGCTACATAAAAGGGTTCTTTTCCTGTAAAATATGGCTTGTTAAAAGGTATTTTCATAATCCAAGTTATTTAAACCTAACAAATTTAAGAAAAGACATGGAATGTTTGTTTTCGACATGTCATAGGATTCTTTTCATTATCTGTGCTTGAAGGTTTTTAAGTTTTTAGGTTTCTAAGTTTTTAGGTTAAAGAATTAAATTATTAATTTCAAAGTGTTTATGTGTCTAAGTCTACGATTTTTTTTCATCCCCTTCAAGCTCCTGACTTGCGATACCAACTGCTCCCTATGACTCTACCCATGTCATATGCTACCCCCAACCTCCCCTTCAATCTCTTTTCAATCTTCCTTTTCAATCTCCTTCAATCTCCTTCAATCTCCTTCAATCTCAAAAACGACATCATCTTTTTCCATCCATTAGCCCACATATTTCCTTATTTTTGCTTTACGACTAATTAGAAGCAAATGGAACAAAAGCAGCAGCAACTTTCTCTGGCACAGAAGCGCTCACTCCCCATGTTTTTTATCATAGCTCGTCCTCGTTCGGGGACCACGATGCTACGCACACTTTTTGACCGGCATCCCAATGTGGTAATCCCACTCGAATCTCCCTTTATGCTCCGGTATTACTGGAAATACCGCAATGTAAAAGTCTGGACGAGGGAAAAAATTCTCGATTTTTATAACGATATAGCCGACGAAAATGAGCCGGAGTACTTAAACATCAGGAAATGGACCGTTGATCTGCAACAACTCAGGGAAGACTTATTAGCCCTGGAAGGAAATACTTCTTACACGGAATTGTGCAAAGTGGTTAATGCCAGTTATGAATCGTTATTCCCAAAACAGGAGATCAAGCTAGTGGGTGATAAGAATCCGGTGTACTCTAACAGGGCAGAATACCTTTTAAAAATGTTCCCGGATGCCAAGTTCATTCACATGGTAAGGGATTACCGCGATTACCTTCAGTCGATGCTTAGAGCCGGATTTGTAAAAGGCATCACACCTATCATAGCTCACCGCTGGCGTAAATCCCTCAAGCTAAACTTCAAGCTGCAACGGAAGTACCCCGATCAATTCTATTTCGTCAGGTATGAAGATTTTGTCGAAGAGCCGGAAAAATATTTCCAAAAGATGTGCGATTTCCTTGAAATTCCATACGAGGAACAAATATTTGACTTCCACAATTATAAAGAAAAATTCCTGGAACATTATGGTGTGGAAGACCTGGAGTTGTATCACAGTAAGCTATTTCGACCAATAAGCAATAAGAATGTGGGCGATTGGAGGGAACAGCTGAATAAAGAACAAGTAATAGTTGCTGAAGCAGTTACGGGAAAAACGGCTGAAAAAGCAGGTTATCCGCGAGCCTATAAAAAAATCCCTGTGAGTATTCGCCTGAAAGTGCAACCCATTCGAATCTATCTATTTGCCACCAAGATGGTAGGTGAAACCATGCGCAAGTTGCCCCATAACATGAAGCTCCAAAAATTTATGGAACGTGGCCCGATGTTGGGAAAAAAATACTGGGAGCTGGTAAAAACCAAAAAATAAATGAAAAAAAGGAGTCTATTCAAAGACATCGCAGCAGTATTTGGTAGTAATGTCTTTGCCATTCTAACGGGACTCTTGTTGGGTATTATACTGGCCCGTCTTCTCGGCCCGCAAGGTAAGGGGACTTATACAGCACTTACCGTAGTCCCCGCCATGGTAGCAAGCTTTACAGCCCTTGGAATGCGCCGTACGGCGGTTTTATTCATTGGTAAAGGGGATCATTCCCCCTCCAGGATCGTTTCTGCTGTAATAACTATTCTGCTTTTTTCCAGCTTAATCGGGATGGTAGCCACCCTAGCCGTATTCACCCTAATGGATAACCCTGGATTTATACCACTCTATATTGGGTTAGTTACGCTAGTGGTTCCTTTTAGGTTGGCAGCAGTCTATATAGCAGGCGTCTATATCGGGCGTGAGAATTTCCGCTTCGCCAACATTCTGAAATGGATTATCCCCCTTATCAACCTTATATTGGTTGTGGTTTTGGTATGGGGACTACATATGAATATTACAGGGGCCCTCCTGTCAATGCTACTAGCCTCACTGGCTGCATCGATAATTGGTTACGTTAAACTATCCACCGATTTTAAATTACGGATTGCCTGGGATAGCCATATCATCAAAAAAATGATCAGGATGGGGATTTTATATGCCACCTCCTTCCTGGTCATGAAACTTATCTACAGGATCGATGTCATATTGCTGGAGCGTTTGTCGGATCTGAAAGAAGTGGGCTATTATTCTATTGCGGTGAATATCGCCGAAAAATTGTGGCAATTACCCTTAGCTATGGGAATTGTCGTTATGTCGCGCAGCGCCAATGAGAAAGTAAAAGGGGAAATGGAGGAGAGCCTGGGGCGGTTGTTACGTTTATCCTTATTCGCAGGAATTATTGGAGCTATCGTTATCTACTTTTTAGCCCCTTTATTAGTCCCCTTGCTATTTGGAAAGGATTTTGGCCCGGGAAGTATCATGCTTCAAACTATTCTCCCCGGCATTATTCTATTTATCATATTCCGGTTACTGAACAGCCGGCTAAGCGGACTTGGGAAACCCATGATAGCCATATACAGTGTCATTCCGGCACTTGTCGTCAACATCATACTTAATATTCTCTGGATACCTGAATATGGAGGTATAGGAGCTGCTATGGCTACTAATGTCAGTTACATACTGGCTACCATTGTGCTGGTATGGCGTTACACAGTAGTTATCCGGACATCGGTAAGTACCTTGCTCCAACCACAAAAACAAGATTTTCAGATGATTTACAACAAAATCAAAACGATTGTCAAAAAATAATGCAAAAAACGCTAAGCGACATACCATTCTTTTTCATTATAGGCCGTCCTCGCTCGGGCACTTACCTGCTGCGCAGTCTATTCGATGCCCATCCCAACGTAATCATCCCAACCGAATGCCCGATGATCGTCAACCTCTACCCAAAATATGGCAAAGTAAAAAACTGGAATAAAAAGCTACTAAACGCCTTTGCCGAAGATGTATTCCTGCACAAAGATTTTCAGAAATGGAAAATCGACCGCCAACGGGTAAGACAAAAAATCCTCTCTCTTGAAGGTGAAGTCTCCTTTCAGACACTGATAAAAGCGGTTTATTCGGAGTATCAATCGGTTTTTCCCAAAGATGAAATCCTTTTATTCGGGGATAAAAACCCGGTGTATTCCACCAATACGGAAAAGGTAATGAAGGCTTTTCCTGAGGCCAGGTACATTCACCTTACAAGAGACTACCGCGACAACCTGGCCTCGATACAAAAGGTGGATTTTGAGGCGCCCTACCCTCCATTGATAGCCTACAGGTGGAGGTTTTCGGCAAAAAAAATACATCGCTTGAAAAAACAATACCCCCGCCATTTCTACTCATTGCGCTATGAAGATCTGGTGTCGGCTCCGGAAAAGAATATGCAACAGCTCTGCGATTTCCTGGGAATTCCTTACAAAGCATCGGTTTT
>JAIPBX010000092.1 GCA_021738485.1 Bacteroidales bacterium
GTCTTCAATTTCCGTTTCCGCGAGTAAACTTGTAATTTTACTGCTGAGTTTTTGCCCGATGGGTAGAAATTCATTTTTCCTTATACCTATAGAAAGGCTGTGTAATCAACCTTTCTTTGCTTAGCTTGACGGCTATGGGTTGGTTGGGACAATCCCAATGTGTTTAACATCGCCACGCTCAACCAATCTTTCAGTGAGATTAAAAAGCGGCAGGAGATCGGCAGGGGCTTGCGTTTAAGTGTCAACCAACACGGGAGGCGCGTCTACGATCCCCCTGAAACACCGGAAGGAGATGAAATAAACCTACTAACAATTATTCCTAATGAGACGTATGAAACGTTCTCCAGGCAATATCAACAGCAAATACGGGAAAGTTTCGGCACGGAAGCTAAAGCTGGTAAATTGCGCAAAAATCATAAAGGGAAAAAGCCGGGCCTGAAAACCCTAAGATTAAACCGAAATATTTTTGATAGTGAAGCTTTTCAATCATTTTGGAATACTTTAGCCCGGAAGAGTGAATATTCGGTTTCTATAGATGAAAAGCGTTTAATCCGGCAAGCTGCAAGGCAACTGGAGCAACTGACCGTCCCCGAATACCAGGCTGAAATACGGTCAAACCGGATAGAAGAGCTCTCAGCAGAGGGAATAAAAAATGAAGATAGGGGAGGTCAGCTCACAGAATTGAAAGCAAATTTCGCACCCGTTGATGTGGTAAACGAATTGAGCACTAACACCGGGATTTCTCACAAGGCAGCTTACCATATCCTGAACAGGATGTCGCATTATTCGCAAATTATAAAAAACCCTGCACGATTTGTTCAGCAAGCTTCTGCCAAAATCAAAAACCTACTGATGGAGGAGATGCTGAAATCTCTGGATTATAGACCTACCGGCGACATTTTGGATAGTAACCGGTTCAGCGATCAGTACATTTCTTACCAGGAAACCCGGGAGGTACCCAGCAAAGGTGTATACGATAAAATAATCATTGAAGATTCCACGGAAGAAGCCTTTGTCAGGGAAGCCGAAAATGATCCTGATGTTCTCTTTGTTTTGAAGCTCCCCGCCTTCTTCACCATCCCTACCCCTTTGGGGCCTTATCGGCCGGCCTTTGGGGTTGCTTTGAAAGAAAATACGGCCAGCAGTGATAAGGGCTGTAGGTTTTTTGTTATCGATACTAAGGAGTTTTTCAATATGGAAGATGATAAAAAGCCCACAGCTAGAGGGATGAGTAAAATGAAATGTGCCCGGAAGCACTTTGAGGCTTTAGAAGGAAAAACAGGAGCCGGGATGGGATGCTACATTGCGCCGGTAAAAAATTATCATAAGGATTTTAAGGATAAGATATAATGGAGGAAAATAACAAATACAACCCTCTCAGCCCCGATCATAACAAATATAGGCTGGAAAAGCTAAAGGAATTGATGCCTGACCTTTTTACGGATGAGGGCAGGCTTAACCCGGAGGAGCTGAAGAAAGCAGTTGATGGGGAGGCATCCTCGGAAACAGAGCGATATGAATTTAAATGGTATGGCAAAACAGAGGCTAAGCGGAATGCTTTCACCCCTTCCGGATCGAGATTGCAATATGATTCTGGACGTTCCGTAAATCCTGAAAAAGGAAATCATATTATTATAGAAGGAGAAAACCGGGAGGTGCTCAAACTATTATCCTCCGCCTATATCAATAAAATCAAGTGTATTTATATTGATCCGCCTTACAACACAGGCAACGACTTTGTCTACAACGATAGCTTCACCGAATCGGGAAAAGAATATGGGGAACGCTCGGGATCCACCGAGAAAGGTATAAAAGTAGATACCAATCCAGAAACCTCCGGGCGTTATCATTCGGTTTGGCTCTCGATGATGTATAGTCGCCTGTTGCTTGCCCGAAAACTGCTGAAGCCGGATGGTGCTATTTTTGTATCCATTGATGATCATGAAATTCATAACCTGCGACGGTTGATGGATGAGGTGTTTGGAGCCGAGAATTTTCGGAATACCTTTATAGTACGGAGGTATGATAAAAATGTGAATCGTCAGTTTATCCATAAAGGGCTGACCAGCTACAATACCGGTTTTGAGTATGTAGTCTGCTATTCGAAGACACAGGAATTTAAATTTAACCCGGTATTTAAAGAAAGCAGTGAGGATCGACGAAATTACGGATATTGGAAAGGATTCTGGAATAATGCCGACCGACCCACCATGCGCTATGATATCCTTGGGATGAAACCCGAAACGGGCCAGTGGAAATGGGAAGCCACACGGGCCCGGAAAGCGGTGGAGAATTACCGCGAGTATCTGGATAAGCATTCGAAACACAAGACACTGGAAAAATACTGGCGCGAGACGGGTGAAAAGCTGGAGTTTATTCGCAGAAATCCACAGGGAAAAGGGAAAAACAAAGGGGTGGAGCATTGGATACCACCTGCTGAAGGGATTCTCCGTAATACAGCCTGGACCGATATGTTTGCCTCAAAATCATGTGAAGAGGTGAAGGATTTGTTTGATTTCCCTAAAAATGTGGATCTTATTAAAACGATTATCCGAACCTGCGAAAGCAAAGCGGATATTATTCTTGATTTTTTTGCCGGGAGCGGGGCGACAGGTCAGGCGGTGATGGAGCTCAATGCCAAAGAAAAGAAAAGCCACCGGTTTATAATGGTACAGCTTCCCGAACAAATCAATGAAGCTACCGAAATTGGCCGCTCAGCACGTAAGAAAGGCTTACAAAGCATCAGTGAAATCGCCATCGAGCGGTGCAGGCGTGTGGTAAAAGGAGTTGCAGGGAAAACGAAGCCTCTGGATAGTGGCTTTAAGGTATACCGGTTGAGGGATACGTATTTTCCGCGCGCAGAGTTTGTCCCCGATGCTGAGAAGTCAAAAGAGGAAAACCTGCAACGCTTCAGGCAGTATCTGAATAAAAAAGAGAAGCTGCTTGAAACCTCTTATCCGGCAGGCGACATCTTCACAGAAGTGTTGCTAAAGAAGGGCTTTACGCTGAATTATACCCTGACAAAACAAGAAGCTTTTACTTCGAATGAGGTTTTTGTGGCGGAAGACGAAAATCGCCGAACTCTTATTTGCCTGGACAATCAACTGGAAATGCCGACAGTGGAAGTATTAAGCGACTACAGTACTTACGGTTTTATTTGTCTGGAAAAAGCGTTGGATACAACGAAGAAATGGAAGTTGCAGCATTCCCTGGGTACAAACTTAAATACCATTTAAATGGCTTTTGAGATACAATTTAAACACAAAACTATCCGGTGTACTAACTATAGGGATTATAAGGACAGCCACCGTGCATTGCCCTTCACCCTGGCTTATGCCACCCTGAATTATGAATCTGACAAGGCAGATGAGTCCTTTATCAACCGGTTAATGACCAGCGGTGAAAGGCTTGCCCGTAGTGTAAATCCTGCCGCTGCTAATGATGCCGCCTGCAGCCGTGGCGAATCCCGGCTGCTGAACAATGCCGTAGCCGGTTTATTGGCGGAATATTGCTGGAAAAAATACATTAACACACATACGGTAAAACCCATTGCAGATTATACCGAGTTTACCGAGGCAGCCACACAGATTGATCTTTACCTTCATGGAAGGGGTAAAAAAATCGAAATTCGCTCTTCTTTTCCCCGCAATGGTATTGTTTTTTCGCTTTGCCATTCGGTACATCAGTTTGATATCCTGGGTCCTTATACCAATACAGTAAAACCCGGCGAGATACAAAAGGACTTTTACGTGCGAACCCTTTATCACATCCCAAAGGGGACTTCTTTTCTGGATTTACTGAAGAAGAATACTTTTCATATTTATCTCACGGGTGGTGCTACCTGGAAAATGATGACCGATGATGCCATTGCCAAAAACAAAGACCTTAAACCTGATGATGCAATTCATTCATACGATCAAAATATCTCTCGATACCGAGTGGTTCCTTTTAGTAAGGCGCTTGATACTCCTGCAATTGTCTCGAAGATGGCTGGTGAGAAAGAGTAGTATTGAAATAAGTAGCGTAAGACATAGAAAAAATACCAACCATTTCATAAATTTATTTCCCTGTCTTCAAAACAGGTTTTCTTTATCACCAAGCTATTTGCTTACCAAATCTTTTAGTGTTAACCTTTACTTTTTTCGTTTCAATTTGGCCAGGTATTGATACCGGTCATCTTCATGCAGTTTGATGGCTTCAAAACCGAAATCATCGGCAAAAACCTCAAGAGAAGCGAAGTCGATATACAACCAGTAAAATTGTTGGCTGCGTATATTTTTATATTCCATCACAAAATCAAAAACACCATAATAAGCGCTGGATAGATCGATTTCCACGGTTTGGTTTCTTTCGCTAAAGAGGTAAGAAATATCCGTAGAGTCCAGAAGTATTACCGATTCCTCATGAATTAACGTTCTGACGTGGTTGAAAAACCGCTCAAGTCCCTGGAGGTCACCGGCAAAACCTATTCCGTTCATCATCATAAAAACCGTGTCGTAAGGCTTATCGGTAAATTCATAAAAAGAAATCTGCCGGGCATCTGAAACACCTTGTTCTTTCATGACATCCACAGCGCCGGGGCTGGTGTCTATGGCCGTTACAGGGTGTCCGTTCCGTTGCAACCACAAGGCATGACATCCTGCGCCTGCGCCTATATCCAGCACGCTGCCATAGCACTTCTTCAGCGCTATTTTTTCCAGCTCGGGCATTTCCTCATAGGTTCTGAAAAACATAGAGGCCGGCATGAAGTCTTTTCCTCCCAGTTCTGAGATGGTTTTTATCCGCCCCTCCTTTTCCCGTTTAAAATAATAATCATACAAGGCCTGTCCTAACGGGTCGTTTGGATATGTATGCTTTGTCATAAGATTCCAAATATATAAATTTATTTCCCGGGTTTTGGCCGGGTCAAATAAGAAAATAGGGTAAATGGAAGTATGAAGGAAAAGATTTTCCTATCTTCGTTTCTCTAAAACCAATCTTTAAACCGAATACAAACAAAATACGATGATTACAAAACAATTATTAAATCCTGAAAGCATAGTAGTTGTCGGAGGGTCAGATAATCTCGAAAAACCCGGCGGAAAAATTCTGAAGAATCTTATGGACGGGGGCTACAAAGGCGATCTGTATGTAAGCAACCCTAAGTCCGATGAGGTGCAGGGTATCAAGAGTTATCGCGATCCGCAGGAGTTGCCCGGGGTCGATTTGGCGATTATCGCTATTGCTGCCAAATACACTCCGGACGTAGTAAAACTTCTCACCGAAGAGAAAGGTACGAAAGCTTTCATCATTCTTTCGGCGGGTTTCAGTGAAGAAAGTGAGGAAGGGGCCCGCCTCGAAGAAAAAGTGGTGGAATTGGTGAATAAAGCCGGGGCCTCCCTGATTGGTCCAAACTGTGTGGGGATACTAACACCAGCGCATCACAGCATTTTTACCAAACCTATTCCTGAGCTGGATGCGAAAGGAGTGGATTTCATCTCCGGTTCCGGAGCAACTGCTTGCTTTATTATGGAATCCGGGATTCCTAAGGGTCTTAAGTTTGCCAACGTTTTTTCGGTGGGCAACAGCGCTCAGATGGGCGTAGAAGAGATAGTAAAACATATGGATGAAAGCTTTGACCCTGATAGGGATTCGCACGTCAAGCTTTTGTACATCGAAAACATCGCCAAACCTCAAATGCTGCTCAGGCATGCTTCTTCGCTCATACGTAAAGGCTGTCGCATTGCGGCCGTGAAAGCCGGCGGTTCTGAGGCCGGAAGCCGCGCTGCTTCCTCTCATACCGGTGCAATGGCCAGTTCCGATGAAGCTGTGTCGGCCCTTTTCCGCAAAGCCGGTATCGTTAGGTGCTATGGAAGGGAAGATTTGATCTCCGTAGCATCTGTTTTTATGTACCCGGAGCTTACGGGAAAAAATATGGCTATCATCACCCATGCCGGCGGACCGGCGGTGATGCTTACAGATGTGCTGTCGAATAACGGCCTGGCCATTCCCCCGATAGAAGGTCCGGACGCAGAAGCCCTAAAGGAAGAGCTTTTCCCGGGATCATCCGTGGCAAATCCCATAGACTTCCTGGCTACAGGCACTGCCGAACAACTGGGAACGATTATCGATTATGTCGACACCAAATTCGGTAATATCGATGCCATGGTGGTGATTTTCGGCACACCCGGCCTGTTTGAAATTTATGATGTATACAATGTGCTGGATGAAAAGATAAAAACCGCTTCCAAACCCATATATCCGGTATTACCTTCGGTGCTTACAGCGAAAAATGAAGTGGAAGATTTTATGAAGAAAGGACATACCTTCTTTCCTGATGAAGTAACGCTGGGTACGGCCCTTGCACGCGTTTACCATACGCCGGATGCAGAGTATGCGGAAATTGAAAAAGCGGATATTGATAAAGCTATCATCAGGAAAATAATCGGCGAATGCAAGGAAGGGTACATCGATCCCGAACATATACAAGGACTTTTGGATGCTTCCGGCATCAAAAGGGCAGGAGAGAAAGTAGCCACGGATGCGAAAGAGGCTGCGGAAAAAGCGTCTGAGTTGGGCTTTCCGGTAGTGATGAAAGTTGTGGGTCCTGTTCACAAAAGTGATGTTGGGGGCGTAGTACTGGATGTGCAGAATGAAAGACAGGTGGAGCAAGAGTTTGAGCGCATGATGAAGATTAAAGATACAAACGGTGTCTTAATGCAGCCGATGCTGTCGGGCCAGGATTTATTCCTGGGAGCGAACAAGGAAGATGATTTCGGACATATGGTTTTCTGTGGTTTGGGAGGAATATTTGTGGAAGTGCTGAAAGATGTAAAGTCCGCACTTATCCCGGTTAGCAGGGATGAGGCAAGAACAATGATCCGCAATCTGCAATCTTATAAATTGATTAAAGGCACGCGCGGGCAGCAGGGAATTAATGAAGAGCAATTCGTTGAGATGATTTGGCGACTGTCAGCCTTGCTGGAGGCGGCTCCTGAAATTACTGAACTTGACCTGAATCCGTTGCTTGGTACCGCTGAAAAGGTGGTAGCCGTGGATGCCCGGATTAACGTGGAAAAGTAGGTTTCAAATAAGAAGATATAAGAAAAGATTGCTCAAAAGATGCATGAAAGGATATTCAGCAACTTTTACCTTTAAGTTCCCTAAAGGAAAGTTGCTGAATATCATCATTTTTCTTTTTTCAGGCGGCATGTCTTCCATTTTCTCTTTCATCTCTTTCATAGATTTACGGGCTTCTTTAGCCTTTTTCTTTTCCTCGGCCGTCATATCCATTTCCATGGTAAATTCTGTATGGTAAGGAATAATGACACCCTGTACGCTACGAAAGTCATCATTGATCATCACGGCTTTAGCGTTGCGCTTTTTATTTTTCATTTGGATATCATGGATGTCGAATATGCTTTTGACCATGACCCAATCCTCTTCATCTACAAAAAAAGTAGCATCAACGGTAGCCTCCTGCATCCCTTTTGCATTAGCAGGCACTACTTTTTCACCTGTGGTGGGATTAACCATCTTGTTCAGGTCTGCATTTTCCGCTTGCAAGAAAATCAGCGAATTTTATGGCAAAGCGGTTTGTTTGAATAATTGATACGGACTAAAACGTTGAAAATCAATTCTCACCCTTCACCATAAATGTTGGCTTTAAGTTTGGTCTCGTGAATGCTTCTAATAAGAACCGTCATTTTATTTTGAAATCAAACATTTTCTTGTCTTCGATGTAGCCTGTCATCCGGTCGTTGATCTTAACATCGGCAACACCGGCAGGTGTTCCCGTATAGATAAGGTCACCCATCTTGAGGGTAAAAAATTTCGAAAGGTAGGAAATAAGATAATCGATGGTAAAGGTCATATTTCCTGTGTTTCCGTTTTGGACAACATCCCCGTTTTTTTCCAGGCGGAAGTTGATGTTTTTTATATCTTCAAAATCCTTTTTTGGAATCCAATCGCCCAATACGGCTGATTGGTCAAAGGCCTTGGCTTTTTCCCAGGGTAACCCCTTCGATTTTGCTTCACGTTGCAAATCGCGCGCTGTAAAGTCAACCCCAAGCGAAATTTCCTCATAATAGGTATTAGCAAATTTTTCCTGAATATGCTTCCCTACCTTGTTAATTTTGACCACTACTTCAGCTTCGTATTGAATTTCTTTCGAAATGTCGGGGTAATAGAATGGTCGGTTTTTTGTTAAAAGTGCTGTGTCGGGTTTGAGAAAAAAGACCGGTGAGAAGGGTACTTCGTTGCCAAATTCTTTAGCATGTAAAACGTAATTTCTTCCAATACAAATGATTTTCATGAGATTTTAGTTTATTTATTGTTTTTTTTATTCTGATTTTTGAGTCTTAATTCATTAACCTCTGATAAAAGATAACAAAATAGTAAATAGCTTGTTGATGTTGGTTTTTATCATTGGTCGCAATATCTTTTAATCACTTTATACGCATCTTTGAGCCCAAGTTCACCGGCTTTACTCATGTCCAGGCATCCCCGGTTGCGATCCTGAAGGTATATCAGGGTAAGACCGCGGTTATAGTATGCCTCAGCAAAGTCGGGGTCTTTTTCAATAGCCCGGGTATAATCGTTTACAGCTTCGGTAAAATTTTTCATTTGCAGATGAATATTGCCTTTATTGTACCATATTTCGGGGATCCCGGAATTTATTTCCAGTGCTTTATTCAAATCTTCAAGAACCGGAGTATAATCAATGGAGTTTTCATAATTATCAGAAAGCCGGTTATTCTTTCCAAGCGAAACATCCTGTAATTCTCCCCTCGCGTTTTTGAGGTCCTCTTTCATTCGGGCTATGGCCACAGCACGGTTGAGGTGTGCCGGGTAATAATCTTTATTGTTTACTACTGCCATGGTATAAGCGCTCATAGCACTTGAGTAGTTTTGCAGCATTTGGTGGAGCATCCCTTTTAGCATGTAAAGGTCCGGCGAAGGAGCGCTGGTATTGATAAGGCTGTCTACCTTTTCCAAGCGTTGTTTCAGGAGATCAGAGCGGATCCCATTGTTCTTGTTGTTACTTACGATGAGGGTGCTACTTAGCGGATTTTTCATGTTAAAATCAGTAGCGAAAGAGTTGATGCGATTTCTATCTTCTTTTTGTATATCCTGGGTTAATTGAAACCTGAACATTTTTTCGGGACTTATACCCATATTTCTTTTACTGATCTTTCCGGCTGTGGCTTCAGCATCGCGAAATTCCGCTTCAAATTCTATGATTTTTTTAAAATAAGTAGAGTCAACCCATTCTGCTATCGAACTGCCATTACCTTTCTGATTGTCATGCTTTGACATGATGTGGTTTCCTTTTTGCCGGTCTCTTCGTGCCCCTTCCCGGTTTCCTTTTCGGGCTTTGGCTGAGGCACGCATCAGATATGCTTTAGCAAAAGCGGGAAACAATTCTATGGCCTGGGTATAATCTTCTATAGCTTTATCGTAACTTCCTTTTTCATAGTAAAGATGGGCCCTGTTGAAATAGGTCAGCACATTATTGGGATTAAGCTGCGATACACGGTTTAAATCACTGATAGCTTTGTCATATTCATTCACCTGCGAGTAAAGGATAGCGCGATTATAGTAAGTTAAAGCATTGGTAGGGTCTAATTCTATCACCTTACTGTAGTCACTCAACGTACCTTCAATATTATTGAGCTGATACTTGGTGAGGCCTCGATAGTAGTAAAAGCGTGGGTTATTGCCGGCCAGCTCCAAAGCCTGGTTAAAATCGGCCAGGGCTTTTTCATACCAGCCCATTTCGTATTTCAGTAACCCGCGCTGCGCATATGCCTTTTTGTTGAATTTATCGATATTAATAACTTCATTGATGTCATCCAATGCTTCCGGGTATTTATCCTTTTCCTTATATACCATTGCTCTGTTGAGGTAAGCCAGCGCCATATCATTATCAATCATTATGGCTTTATCCAAATCTTTCAGGGCTTTGTCCAGCTTGTTCATCTGGAGATATACGGCCCCGCGACTCATTAAAACTTTGGCATTGTATGGATCAAATTCCAGAGCCTCGTTAAAATCCTGTATAGCCTTATTTTTCTCCATTAACACTGAATAAGTCACCCCGCGATAATGCAGCGCCTGGGTATAAAATGGATGGATGGAAAGTGTTTGTGAGAAATCATTAAGAGCTCCTCGATGGTCGCCAAGATTATATTTGGCAATGCCTCGCAGAAAATATTCTTCAAAAGGTTGATTTTTGCGACGAATAACGATGTTGAGGTTTTCGATAGCATCCGTATAATTTTGTTCCAAAACGGCTTTCTGTCCTTGCCGGCTGAAATACTCCAGGTTTATTTGCCCGTATCCGGAAATCAGGAAAAGAACAAGTATAAATGTTAATGCAATGGTTTTTCGTTTCAAGATCATTTTAACAAAAATAAGAAGATTGAACGAGAAAGTTTTGTTACGTATTTTTGTCAACACTAAAAAAAGATTAAATAACCGCTGATGGGAAAACCTTATCGTGTAATTGAAGTAAGTGACAGTAAGCATTACAGACAATTAGCCACGCTTTTCAGAGAATACGAAAGAGATTTGGGTTTTGAATTAACCTTCCAGAATTTTCGTGATGAACTCGATAAGCTGCCCCAAATGTACGGCCCACCTTATGGAAAGGCTTATCTGCTGGAGGATCACCAAGGCACATTTTTCGGATGCGTTGCCGTGAGAAAGCTGGAAGCGGAAGTTGGAGAGATAAAACGAATGTATTTGAAACCTGGATGGCGACGCTTAGGTTACGGCAAGGTGTTGATGGAACTAGCGATGGAAGCTGTAAGAGCATTAGGTTATCAAAAAGTCAGGCTGGACACCCTCGATACAATGACTTCAGCCATAGCGATTTACAAAAAGGCCGGTTTCTATGAGATACCTCAATATAGGGAGAATCCTTTTGAAAATGCGGTGTTTATGGAGAAGAGGGTGAGAGGTGAGTAGCGAGTTGGCGAGTTGGCGAGTTGGAGAACTGGCGAGCTGGAGAACTGGTGATTGGGAGAATGTATGGGGATGGGAGAGATACAATCTTTTCAGGTTCTTCGGTGGTCATTCAGTATCTTTGTCACTAAAGTTCGTAATTGATTGTAATTTGTGGTAATTCGTATTAATTTGTTGTCTGTAGCTCAAGCAGTCTACCTAGTTCCGTGTTCTGTGTTTATTGTTCCTTGCTTCCGTTTCGTGTTCGTTGTTTTTAAATGTATCCCGATGCCCGTTGGTCAAAACGTCTACGAATCGTCGAATACTCCACAAGACGCATGAGAACCGTTGGTCAAAGCGTCCTCGCATTGGCGAATGCTCTGCAAGACGCACGAGAGTCGTTGGTCAAAGCGTCTTCGCTTTGACCTCTTTGTTCTTGCAGCCTCTGGCTGCTTTACCAAGAAATCTGATAGCTAAACGGTCAAAATATAAAAGCCAGAGGCTCGTCTTAGAATAGCCGGGTAAACTCAAAGAATGACGACAGCTAAGCGATGACGCTTCGCCGAACGTTCAACCGGCTTATCAAAAGCAACAACCGTCCATCCAATCATACAGCCAGTCAACCATCCGTGAGACCTTCCATCTTCACCTTCCCGCAAGGCAAGCACAAAAAGCCGGAAGGCCAATCATAAAATTTGACGTTACAATTATTATATGCACTACCAAAAGTGCATAATATTAATAAAATGCATTTTTTATTGTGCAAAATTCATTATTTTTGCACAAATAAAGATGCAATGTTTGAGCTATTAGAACAATCCGAATTATTCGTCAGTAAAGTTCCTGCTGATTTTAAGCGTTATTTGTACAATAGGATAAACTGGAAAAATAGGTTAATTGGTATTAAAGGTGCCCGCGGTACAGGGAAAACAACCCTGATTTTGCAACGACTAAAACAATTGTCACTTCGTGCAGACAAAGCTGCCTATCTATCATTGGATGACATGTATTT
>JAIPBX010000093.1 GCA_021738485.1 Bacteroidales bacterium
TGCGAGGTGGGGAAGCTGGAAGGTCTTGGTTGAAGAAAGATTGATTGAAGATTGAAGAAAGATTGAAAAGGAAGATTGAAGAAGATTGATAGAGATTGATAGAGATGTGACCTGGTGAAAGCGGCTTAAACGATTATAACTTAGCTCATAGCTATATCTTTAATCATCTGAATTTGGTTTGCTTTCTTTCGCCATAATCGGTTTAGCCGCATATCCGTATCCTCGGTTGATAAGTATGAAAGAACGATTGGTTAGATGATTGGCTGAGTGCATGCATCGACCGTTCGGCGAAGCGTCTTCGCTTCGCTGTCTTCATTCTTGCAGCCTCCGGCTGCTAAACCACGAAGTTAGATTACCACTGAGACAGTAATTCCAAAGCCGGTGGCCCGTCTTTTAAGGCCGGATAAACCCGAAGACTGAAGACAGCCCGATGATTATTCCTTTTCGCGTTAGCCTGGAGTTTGGCTAAATAAACGGCTAAAAATTCTGAAATGCCTTCAATTAAACAAAGGAAAAACAAACTCTATGAACCCTTGTAAAAGCCCTAGCTTTGTCGTAATAAAACGGACATTTCTTATGAACGTGAGTCTTGGTCGCTTTCGCTTCTACCCGATTGCGGGGCATCATTATCTTTATCTTTTTTGGCATATAGATTCCGGTAGCTGACATACAGAAAAACGGCACCGACAATCAGCATAAAAATCACCTCTCCGGTCTTGTCTTCTTGTCCCGACATACCCAGCCCGCCAAGGAAAAGGCCGGCCCCGAGCACAGCAGGAATAACATAGAATATTTTTTTGAGCATAGCCTGGTATTTTATTCTAATTTGTAGGCGAATGTATGAATATTATGGAGAATCAGGTGCCGCAGGCTCATCCATTAGCTGATTTTCTTTTCTGCGTTGAGACCCGGTTTCAGGCTGTAAATTTTCTCGATATTCACCAGGATAACTGCTATGGGCCTTCGCATTCCCGCCTTTTCCGACATCTCTGTCGCCTTCTCATAAATTTCCCCTTCAGTAATCACTTTGCTACGAAGTATAAAAAAAGCCCTGGTAAAACCAAAGCTTTTAATCGAAATGCAGGCGATACAATTATTCAATTAGAACAGACTGTACTTCAAACTCACATTATAATGACTTCCCAACCTGTCTTTTAAATCCCAATCTCTCCAATAAAATTTAGTTGGATTAAACCTGTCGATCGTTCCAATTTGATTGGAAAGCATCATATAGTCATTATCTTCCGGATCATGCCAGTAATAACTTAAATTTCCGCTAACGTTCAGGCGCAACTTGGGAGAAATATAATAATGTACACCAAAACTCAGGCCTCCCCTAAATCCCGATCGGTTGGCGCTAGAGATATTATTTTCTTCATCTGCTTTATCAAATATCCGGGCATATTTCAAGGAATAAGCAAGATTCATACTCGTTCTTGTATTGGGATAATACCCCCACGATTGGGAATAAGTTACATTAAGATTAGGCAGTTTTGATTCATTTTCCCCCTCATCTTGCTGTTCCCGGGCATTGTAAATTCCGACAAATCCATAAACCGTTATATCATTCTGCCAGTACCTGTTAACAGGTTTCCTTCGCTCATATTGAACGCCGGCATTTAATGAGTAGGCCCTTCTTTCTTCGTCTATTGTTTGCGCATCTGTAGTATCAGTTTCAGGGTTCCGTTTAAAACCTGATAAATAATATCCCGGAATAAAAGCCAATGAATAGCGTGTTCCACTTTGTCTTTCAGGCCGTCCGCCATATACCCAGTAGTCGTTTAATGTCGTAAAATAGCGGGCATCCGTTTGGTCTGTAAAACCTCCTGCTACCAGGGCGGAATCAAGCCCTTTCAGCTCTTCAATTCGCCTGATGCGGCTATCAAAAAACCGTTTATTTTTAAGTCGTGCAATCAAATTGGCAAATTCTTCAATTTCCGCTTTATCCGGTTTTTCTGACAGCCGGCCTTCATCGGCTAGCTCATCAAAAATATACATCGCATGGCGGGCATCGGTAACATATTCTAATCGTCCCAAACCAATCTTTAACGGAATGGAACCCGAAAAAGCGTATCTGCGGTCTTTATACTCCAAATTTTTATCCCATTGGTAAAAATATCCAATATTAGCATTAATCTCATAGAATCTACCCTCCTGGTAATAATAGCGATTTACGCGGTCAAGAGAAAGCCTGGAATTAAATTTTTTATTCTCATAAATCTTTTCACTATCTTCTTTATTTACAGAAATACCGGAAGAAAGATCCAATGTAATATTAGTATTATACTGCTTTTTATCCGTGTTTAAATAGAAATTGTAATCAGCATTGATCTCTAATCCATGAGAATTAGATGATCTGTTATCCATACTATAATAATCCCGGAAATTATCTCTATCAGAATTTCCACTAAATTGAAAGTCCAAATCCAGTGTTGGTCTCCGCAAATCCGGAAGTTCGAATTCTGAAAGGTCATATTCCCGGGTCTGGCCCAAAACGCTTGAAGCAACAAACATAAATTGTACGATGATGAGTAAAATTATTCGTCCCATAATAATTTAATTTTTTTGATATTAGATAAATCTTTGAACATGCATAGTAATCATGTTAGTCTACTAATAACCATTATAAAAGTTTTGCACAAGATCCGCGGAGTAATTACAAAACAAATTCTTTGTCATCTCTAAAAAAAACAATAACTATACCAAAATTAAATCAGACTAAAAAAAATGGCGTCGTCAATCTTTCCCGGAAAATCGAGGAACGACTGCGTATAAATGAAAAAATCCGATCTGTTCATACCCTGGTAACTTGTTGAGAATATCATAAATGAAATATATGTGGCAATCAGATACCCTCCGATGTCGCTTCCCATACCGTAGTAGAGCTTAGTCCCCTCAAAAACAGCCAGAATGATGAGAAAGTGGATGGTAGTACTCCTTAACATCACCAGCCTTTTGTGATTTGTTTTAAAGAGCGACTGGCTCAGAACGGCTGATTTTCTGAAAAGCAGCGTTACAGAAGCAGCGATATACAGGATGAATTGAGCGAGCGTTAGTTGATTTACGTATGCTCTGATGCCCAACGGATCTTCAGAGATTTTGGTGGCTGTCTCCAGGTATTCCCAGCCGGGATGTTTTGTTTTGACGAAGGCGTTGTACTTTAATTCCTCGGGCTGAATAAAAAAGAAAAGCGGCGCAGAGCAGTTTTTCAATCATGTTTTCGCACCTTATTGCAATCCAAACACAAAAGGCAGAATAAATATCACAATAACTACCCATCCGGCATATATTGTCAAATACCTGGCGACGGTTTGCTCTACTGATACCAATTGATGTCGGTTATAATATGACTTCAACAAGTTCCTGGCCATAAGTATCAGGTTGACAAAAATCAGGAGGTTGGAAACCAAAACCACCGTGCGGTTGGGTGTTAATCCTTCGGCCACCCGCGAGGTAATGCCAGCTAATGCAATGGCGTTAACCACAATGGCCAGGGCAGCCAGCATAAACAAAATAAACACATGAATATTTTTATCCTTAGACTTGTCAAGTTCCGATACCGAAAAGACAATGATGGCCACCACGGCAATCAGCATAATGTTCAGCACCAGCAACAAATTTCGATCATCTAAAATTTGGCTTCCCGAAAGTATGAGTGATACCAGGTAAACCGCAAGGGTTATCAACACCAGTGGGGTAAATACCCGGGCGATGACAGGCGCTAATTTTTGGGTAAGGGTTGGGTTTAAACGAATGAGGTACAGGGAGACCATTGGTGCAGCCACACCTATTAAGGTGGCAATATATTCGATATAAAGGTCTTCGATATCCATGCCGATAGCCGAAAACAGCCCGATGGTAATGCCGGTGAGCATCACTCCAGCAATGAGAATCAAGCCGGTCATGATGAGCAGTTCCCCGTTAAAACGAATAAACGCCATCCGTTTATCCATGTTTTTATAATCAAAACCCATGTAGGCCAAACCAAATAAGCACCATAAAAACAGCGGGGTGTGAATGGCAGCAAGCAGTATGGAATCGCCCCCGGTGGTCGGCAAAAGGTTAATAAAAATGGTTAAGATAACGATGGTCAATCCATAAGTGAGGATGCGCTTTTTATCAAAAATCCCGTTCTGCCACAGGGTAAACAGAATGATTCCATTGAATACGATAATGGCTAAATCCCGCTGATAGAAAACTGTTTCATTGATTTGCCCCCACATGGCAGGAAGTTTCAAAAGGACCCAGGAAACCAGCGCCAGAAAAACAACTACCCAAATATCCTTGCTCAATAGGTTGATAGCTTTCAACTCATTTTCTTTAGCCAGCCGAATTTTCCAGAACCTGACCAGCTCCGAATCGTAATCCTCCTGGATTTGAGCAAACGATTCGCTGAAAGCTTTTCTGTTTTCCCGGTATAATTGCTCAAGTTGCTCCGGATAATGGATGTTCTCTATGATTCTGTCTTTCATAATCATGATTTTCTATAGCCTAACAAAAGTATAAAATACGCTGTATATGTGACGTTAAAAAATGTTATTGCGGTGTAAAGTTAGTTAATAATTTTAATCATATGATAAGTAATCGGTTCAGTATTAAACATTCTTTCAGATGAGGTTAGCACCCGGATTTATCCGGGTGGCATAGATTTCCCAAAAACCTTCCCTTAGCCCGCTTTAGCGGGCTCTTGGAGAATGCCGTAACAAATGGGAAAACCCCTCGAGCATCGCGTAATCTTACCATACGAATTTTCGCCCTATGAAAGGTTCTGCATGTCATGGATGTCTTTATTTGCAGCGAAAAAGGATAAATAGTTGCACTTTTCCATCTCAAAAAAAGGTATTTTTTTTGCTGTGAGGGGTAAAAATCTCCTGATGCCAGCGGCATCATAGGTGTATAGCAGGTCGAAATCCCCTTAAAACCGACGACCCTGGAAGGGTCGAATAGCTTAACAACAAGTAGCTCCCATACATATCCTACTCCTCTGGTGACATTGGATGCAATTTATCCTGACTTTTCTATAAACCTATAAATCCCAAGGGATTTAAAGCGATGAAGGGATATCAAACCCGGAGTTTGGGTTCATGATCCCGTTTCCATTGGCTAAACCATTATGCGCTGGAAAAACAGCCTGCCTTGAATCGTTGCAGGGACAATGAAAAGAAAAAAATTTGGTAATCAAGAAAAAATTTTTTTTGGATCAGTAGGTAGAAACATATTTTTTGATTACCTTTGTGTTAAAACAATAAAACGCTTCAATAACTATGAAAAAAAATGTCTTAACGCTGATAGCCCTTATTAGCGCTTGCGTAGTGCATTCACAAGTGGAAATGGGGGGCACAACTGATTACACAGAGATTGAATCCGACGGCACAATAGAATTTCATGGAAATGCTGCTGCATGGAATGATTATGTTGTGCCTATGTCGGTTGCAAAAGCAGGAAACACTACCCCTAATTGGGAGACTTTTATAGATGGTTTGTACGCGTACAAATTTGAGGATGTTTCTCAAAATAATGAAGATGAACTACAGTTTAATATTCAGTTACCTCATGATTGGGATGGATCTACCATTTATCCTCACATACATTGGGCACCAGTGGATGATCAATCCGGGAACGTTGTCTGGGGAATGGAATATACCTGGGTAGAATATAATTCTTCAGCACGAAAAGCATTTTCACCAAGTACAACAATAACCGCAACCTCAGAAAGTATCTCCGATGATAGTCAAATGCATCTCATCACGGGCTTTTCAGGGGGTATTACGCCCTCCGGTGATCAGGATGGTATAAGCAGTATGTTGATAATACGTTTATTCCGGAATTCATCCAATGCATCAGATACCTATCCGTCTGCTGCAGCTGCCCTGTCTTTTGATATTCATTACCGGGCAAATACAGTAGGTAGCAGGCAAGAATATTCAAAATAACTCATCTACTTTAGTTATGAAAGCAAAATTTATACAAATATCAGCTATTATATTTTTAACACTTATATACGGCATAAGCACGGCTCAAATGGATGTGCATGACGGTATGAGAGTAAAAGTTTATAACGGTACAAGGATGGATGTTACCGGGAACACAACAATTTACAGCGGGGCGGATTTTACCCTACAGGGAGATATGACCATAACCGGTGACTTTACTAATAGCGGAAGTGCATCTGCTTTTACAGTTGTTTCGGACGCAACCGGCACAGGCTCTTTGATTGTTAGCGGGAGTTCTACAGGTGAAATAGATGTCGAACGCTTTATCACTGATAACTCATGGCACCTGGTAGCACCGTCAACCACAGGAGTTACAGCCAATGATTTTTACTGGAACAATGCCCCTGCAAGCTGGCTTACTTCTCACAATGAACAAGATAATACGTGGACGTACAATACTGACCTTAGTACTCCCATGCCCGTTGGGCAGGGCTGGTCGGTGTGGCTTGATGCTAATACAAAAACGGATGCCACAGCTACTATGACAGGTGAGCTGCACACAGCCGACATCACCCTTAATCTTGAATATACCGATGCATCCCACGGTTTTAACCTGCTGGGCAATCCCTATACAAGTGCTCTTGATTTTAATGCAGGGTCATGGGATTTAACTAACGTTGAAGGAACTATATGGGTGTGGGAAAACTCTTCTGACAATTACATATACCGGTCCCAGGCCGGAGGGGGAACGATGGCAAATGGCATTATACCTGTCTCCCAGGGTTTTTTTGTCCGGGCTAGTGGAACATCGCCTACCCTAACCATACCTGCTGATGCCAGGACACATCATTCACAGTCCTTTTACAAAGAGGGAGCCCAAGAAAACGGCTATAACTCTTATATCACCCTCAGGTCAAATTACGGAGAACTTGCTGATGAGATATGGATAGGATTTGGAGAACATGCAACAGAAGGCTTTGATAACGGGTTTGATGCCAGTAAGATGGCCGGCGGTGAAAGCGCTCCGCAGATGTATTTAAGAGAAAACGGCAAAAGACTGAGTATTGATTATTTACCACGGCCTAAAGAGGAGGAGCGAGTGGTTGCGATGAGTTACATCCCCGGGAAAGAAGGAGAGCAAGAGTTGATTGCCAATCTTTCTAATCTGCCTGACATGGTTGTGATTTTGGAGGATTTGAATAGTAATTTGACCCAAAATCTGAATGAAGATTCGATTTATACTTTTGATGCTTATAAAAATGATGACTATGACAGGTTCCTTTTACATTTTAAATCAACTCCATTTGGATTAGAAGAAACCGGAAAAGACCATTTACTGATAGATATTTATTCCTATAATGAATTAATTTATATTCAATCAGATGGTGTGGCTACAAATGAGCCGGGAGTTGTGGAAATTTTCAATATAACGGGGCAAAAAATCATGGAACAGAAAATCCCTGCGGGTAATTTGATTTCCGTTCCGGTTGACAATACAGGTAATATAGTATTAGTAAGAGCCATAAAACCCAGCTCAACATTAACAGAAAAAATATTCATTCAATAAAGACAAAAACTATGAGAACGAAGATATTTCCATTCATTAGAACATGTATAACTTTATTCTTAATTGCATTCTCTTTGATGGCTTTTTCCCAAAGTAGCGCTCCACCGCCTCCTCCAGGAGGGTCAACCGGATCAGGAGATGGGACTGGGGGAAGTACTGATAGTCGCAACGGAGCCCCACTAAGCGGAGGCATTGGAATGCTTTTGACTTTAGGAGTTGCCTATGGCGGGAAAAAGTATTACGATTACCGGAAAAGATTAAAAAACGAAATACAGGAATAACTACGATTTATTCCATAAGTTCGCAGGTCATATTTGATATTGCCACGAATTCAGGAGTTTAAGACGAATTGTTTTTACCTGAACAGATTCAAAAAGCATTTGCAATACTCTATTTCCTAATCATGCTCATCCTCCCGACGCTTTCACTGCTCAAACCACTTGCTGTATCAGCACCGCCAGGTAAACCATGTAGGCCGCCACCAAAACACCGGCTTCCCAGCGATCGAGTTTCTTTCTTTGGCCGGTAAACATGGCGATAAAAAGAAAGAGCGTCCCTCCTATCAAAAAATACAAATCAGGGTTAAAGCCCGTTTCGTATGGAATGGGACGGATAAACGAGCTAACCCCGGCAATAAGCAGGATATTAAAGATATTGGAGCCAATAATGTTGCCCACGGCAATGTCGTTGCTCTTTTTCATCACCGCCACCACGGAAGTGACCAGTTCCGGGAGCGAGGTGCCCATGGCGATAATGGTCAGGCCGATGATTTTTTGGCTGACACCCATCCGGGTGGCTATAATGACCGCATTGTCTACGGCCAGGCGTCCGCCAATAAGCAGTCCGGCCAGTCCCAGGGCAATAAAAAGCCATATCTTATAATTTTTGAGTGCCGGGGCCTCGCTTCCTTCCGCTATGGGATCGCTTTTGATTTGGCGGAAGATATAATAGAGGAAAGCGACAAAAAACAGCAGCATCACAAGGCCATCGAGGCGGCTTATCAATTGTCCGCCCCCTATTATGAAACCGTTGGCAAGAAATAAAAGTAACACAGCGGCCAGCAGCGAGACCGGTATTTCGCGCCATACCGTCCCCGATTGCACCACCAGCGGAGCAACCAACCCACTAATCCCCAGAATAACGAACAGGTTAAAGTTGTTGCTGCCAATCACATTCCCGAGGATCAATTCCTGCTGGTTTTCGACCGAGGCAAACACGTTGACTACCAACTCCGGCAGGGAGGTACCGAAGGCCACTACGGTTATGCCGATGACCAGCTCGGGAATATGATACCGTCGCGCCAGCGCTCCACCACCTTTAATGAGCCAATCGGCGCCTTTGATCACCAGGAAAAGCCCGGCAAGTAACAGCGTGATTTTAATCATCATCTTCGGTTATCTTTTTTTTCGCGTTCCGAAAAAGCCTCCGGCATGAGAATTTATCTTCCGAGCTTAATAAATTGTTGGTTTTAGCTCAATATTATTTTGTTGTTTTTCCGTCTATCTCCGTTAATACGCTATCAACAGGCTCCCACAATTCAATTTTGGTTCCTTCCAGATCGACGATATGAACAAATTTACCATAGCTATACGTTTCGATGCTACCGACTACAGTTACTCCGTTTTCTTTCAGTTTTTTCACCAGCCCTTCCATATTCTGGACCCGGTAGTTTATCATAAACTCCTTTTTCGAGGGTTTGAAATAATCACTTCCTTTTTTGAAAGGGCTCCATTGAAGATAATTGATTTCGTCAGGACGGTTGGCATTTCTGAATTCAAAAGTAGACCCATATTCGTTAGTTTCAAGACCCAAATTCTTGCTATACCATTCTTTTGTTTTTTCCGGGTCGTCAGAAAAAAAGAATATTCCACCAATACCGGTCACCTTGGGTGTTTTTTCGGCTTCTGAATTTTTGTGCTTTTTGTTTTCCATGTTTGTGTCTTGCTTCGTAAATGAATCGCAGCTTCCAGATAGTGAAGCTGCGATAATTATTATGATAAAAAATATTTTTTCCAATTGTTAAAATTTTAAATGGCCTTCAACTTTTGAATATCCAGCTTTTTCATTTTTGCTGCTTTTGTGGCGACTTCAGGGCCTTTCTCAGGGTCCATCAACAGGTCGGGTAAAACGGAGGGAATAATTTGCCATGAGACGCCAAACTTGTCCTGCAGCCATCCTCCTACCTCAAAGCGACCACCTTCTCCAAGCTTCTCCCAATAATGGTCAATCTGCTGTTGCGTTTCGCACTCCACCACAAACGAATTGCCCGGCGAGAAGTCGAAATCATGTTGAATATGACTGCTCATGGCATTAAAAATAAATCCGGCCAGTTTAAACTGGGCAAAAAGCAGGGTGTCTCCGGGTCGGTTCGCCTCTTTAGGGTAAGGCATTTCCAGCAAAGTTTCGGAAGAGGGAAAAATGCTCGCATAGTGAGTTATGGCTTTTTTCACCCACTTATACTTTTCATTGGCAAACAAGAGGCTCGGGACAATTTTCTGCGGGGCGTTTATATCATCGATATCGAGCTGCCAGTTGACGCCATAGCGGTCGGCCACCCACGCAAACTTCTTGGTCCAGTCATATTTATCGAGGGGCATCATCACCGTGCCTTCTTTTGACAAAACTTCGTACAGCCTGTCGATCTCCTGCTCACTGCCACAATAGACATAATAGGAAACCGCAGGGGTCTTCTGATATTGCGGTCCTCCATTCAGCGCCATAAACTTTGTTCCGCTAAGTTGGAAAGTGGAGACTATTTCGTTTTCCTTTAATATCTCAGCCTGGTTAAAAACTGAGGTGTAAAAAGCTGCTGCCTGCGCGGCTTCATTATTGAACCACAGGCAGGGATACATTGATTTTTGCATAGTTGAGTTCAGTTTAATTAGTGTTGCTTAAGGCCCTTTGTTACTGCTGCTCCTGGGCAAAACTAATCATCCAGTTAATACCAAACTTATCGGTCAGCATGCCGAAATAATCGCCCCAAAAGGTTTGATTCATTGCCATAGTCACTTGCCCGTCTTCCGAAAGAGCGTTGAAAATGCGGTCGGCTTCTTCCCTTGAATCGGGGCTTGCCGTAATAGCAAAGTTATTTCCGGATTTCAGTTCAGGGCCGAACCCGGAAACGCTATCGCTTCCCATGAGCACCGTTTCCTTGCTAAGGGGCAGGGAGATATGCATGATTTTGTCGGCTGCACCCTCGGGCAATGGCGGCATTCCTTCCTGGGGTGGCATATCCTTAAAACGTCCCACATAAGGAAACTCACCGCCGAAAACAGATTTGTAAAAGGTAAAGGCTTCTTCACATGTCCCGTCGAAATTGAGATAAATGTTTACTGTTGTCATAATGATTTAATAATTTTAGTAAAAAAAATGGTTATTTGGTTTTCCGTTTTACAAAAATGGATACAATGGCCGTGGTGACTAAACCCATGACCGGGGTTCCGACGAAGCCCTGCATGATATAACTTTTGAGGTTAAAGTATTCCTCTGCCTCGGGGCGGGTCATCTCGCCCGCATTCACTGCATATTTAATGGCATTATCAAAATAATCCGGTGTAATAAAATGCGAAATAATATACTGCGATACAGGGTTGAACAGGGTGATAATCAACGTAATAATGGCCCCGCTGATAAAGCTCTGCTTGTAGGACATGATACCGTTGTAGTCGTTCCGGCGTTTATCCAGCAGGGCAAAAACAACCACAATGGTTGCCGGTATGGCGAAAAAGTTGGTGTAAAGAGCGTGCTTATCGATATGCACATCGTGCAGGCCTGCGATGCGTTCCAGCCACATCCACAGCAGGGCCATACCGATAAAAATGGCTGCCCATTTGATTTCCGTTTTGATATTTTTCATGAATTTGATATTATTATACAATAATATATCATTATTCTATAGTTACAATTTTCCTGCTTCTTGCTTTTTCCCTGAGATCCCGAGAGCTTTTTACGTTTGACATTGTTTGTCATTTTACTTAGTTCCTGAATTGGGTTGCCTTTTAGTGTCACCACCAGCCTTTAGACAATATATTATTGGAATAAGGTGCAAGAGGCCATGATAAACTCCATGGCAAAGCAAAACCCGGTTGCATAGAGCAGTCGGGTTTTTTATGCCAGTAAGTTTTCAAAAAAACAAAAAAATGCATAAGTCAAAACTTTACTGGCAGATACTAATTATTCTTTAGTTTGAAGCGATTCCGGATATAAGATTCCAGATTTTTCCATATACCGGATAAGGTCTCCACGCCTTCGGCCAGGTCATTCAATCCTTCAATGATTTCGGACGATTCTATGGGATATTCATGTGTGACTAGATTCCTGGTTTCACGAAGATTCAACCATGTTTTATGATCATCCAGTAATTCAAGGCGTTCGAGGATATTTAACTTATCAATAAAAGGCTTCTCGTAAATATC
>JAIPBX010000016.1 GCA_021738485.1 Bacteroidales bacterium
CCGTGAAATAGGCTCCGGGAATTCTTATCTCCGTAAATTTTCCTTTGTCTGTTTTTACATTGAAACTTGTAATGCCTTCATACGAATAATTCATCCGTAATTCACTGTAGTTGTCAGTGACAACCTCCTTCGCATTCTGCTCTCCTCCAATCATGATGTCATATGCCTGGGAAAATCCCATTGAACAAAACATCAGGAATGCAGTTAAAAAAGTAAGTTTTCTCATTGTTTAATAGTTTATTGTTGTATTACATTCTTTGTCAATCTATATGGATTGTTTCAATCTCTATTTAGAATAGACAGCCCTCTATTTAGAATAGACAACCCAGTCAATGCTAAAGTTGTATCCCTTAAGCCCGAAAATCGTCATTTTTCCGGTTCTTTATGTAACCCGGCAAAAGCGCCCTTTAGGCTGTTATTGATAGGCAACCGGTTTCTTTTGGTCATACAAAATTTTTTATATTCTTACAAAGAAAATAAAAATTTTTATTAATTCGGAAAAATCTTTTTGAGTGGTCACTTTCTGTTGAAAACTCGTTCATATCCTTTTAAGAAATTGAGGCAAGTCACCCCAAAAGCTTTATAAGAAATTAGACAATAATTTTTATCCCTAAATTTTCCGAAGAAAAAAAGTTGCTGAATATCATAAATTCGTCTACTTTCTACACCGTCTTCACTTCCGTTTTATCTGTAGGATACTGTCCTTTGTAAATGTTGCCGGTATTTCCATCAATGGCGACTTCATCGCCGGTTTTAAAGGTATAATTACCGAGGGTGGCAATTTTATTACCTTCATCCACCTGAAGGGCTGAACAATTGACGACACACGTTTTGCCCAGTCTGACTGCTGTTACTGCGGCATGGGAAGTGGCTCCACCTTTGGCTGTTAGCAGTCCGTTGCAATCAAAAATCATATCGATGTCATCGGGAACCGTATCGGGGCGCACCAGCATAAGGTTTTGATTGGGATGCTGTGCTTTAAGCTTTTCCAGGTCGCTATGGTCAAAAGCGATAATACCGTTTATGGCACCCCCGCCGATGCCTGTGCCTCTTCCGGCCAGCTTCATTTCATCCTTTTTGGGGGTAAAGACTTTAATGATGTTAGGCTGTGTGATGTCCTGGTCGCGTGTTTGCAGTATGTAGAGGTCTTTCGGGTCCGACGACTCAAAGGTGAATTCGATTTCTTGCGGGTTGTAGCCTTTGTTTTCGGTAAGGTCGGTAGCGATATCGTGAATGCGTTTATAAATGGAGGGCATCATCTGCTGGAGAGATTTTTCCGTTTGCCGGTTTTGTTTTCGCTGGGTTTCGCCGACAGGATGGACGTTTACCAGGCCTCCCACAATATCCTCGCCCTGGCTGCTAAGGCTGAAGTCACCGTAAAGATGTACTCCGGGCCGCTGCCGGTTAGGGTTCTGTGTGAACACCACACCGGTTCCGGAATCCCGGTTCAGGTTTCCCAGCTTCATCTCCTGGATGATGGCCGCTGTACCCCATTCATCAGCAATCTGCAGATGATCGCGATATACCTGGGCACGGTCCGAAGACCACGAGTCAAAGACAAACAGTACAGAGGTCTTTAATTGCTCGAAGACATCTTCTTCAAAAGTTACGCCGTTTTCCTTCAGGACTTCTTTGTAAGTGAAAGCTATTTCGCGCATATGTTGCGATTTGAACTCCACTTTCATTTTCACGGCGTACTTGTTTTTGTACTCGAGCATAATCTGGTCGAAAGTATCGCGGCTGATTCCGTGGAACATGCCCCAGGATTGCAGCAGGCGACGGTAGCAATCCCATGAGGTCCAGGCAAAATTCGGTCGGCGGCTAAGTTGCTCTGTTAATTCATCGTTCATGCCCACATTGAGGAAGGTGTCCATAGCCCCCGGCATTGAGATAGCTGTTCCCGAACGTACCGACAGCAGTAAGGGGTTTTGAGGATCTCCAAAGCGTTTTTTTGTTCTACGTTCGAGCCGGGAAATTTCCCTTTTCAACTGTGTTTCCAGCTCGCGCCGGATAACAGGGTGATTCATAATGGTATCGATGCGGCGAAAGACTTCGGTGGTGACGACGAAGCCCGGAGGAACAGGAAATCCGGACAGCTTAAGTTTTTTTAAAAAGTAAGCCTTTGACCCCAGAAAGATTTGGTTGTCAAGGGATGGTGTTTCGGTGTTTAAGGAACTCATGGACATATCTGAGTTATAGGTCATAATATCACTAATCCATTCGGGCCGGATATTGTCTATCATGCTACGCAACGACCCCAGAATACGGGATATGAAGTTGTCAAGCGGTTGCACGAGGAAAGCACTGGCTATGAGTTCACGGAAAAACTTTTCGGATTTTTCGCTGATAAGTCGGTTTTGCTCTTTCTGATTCAACTTGCCTACGGGGTCGAAAAGCTGGGGAACAATCCGGTTCAGGGGGTATTCGTAGGATTTAAGGAAATATTTGCTGATGATTTTCCTGACATCTTCTGCCATAAATTGAAAAATGTTGATATATTGTTCCAGGGAGAAACTACGGGAAGTAAGACTATACTTAAGCATCGACAGATTGGAGTTAAAAGCCTGGCTGGTAATGCCGTCCAGCTCCAGTCCTTCGCGGAAAAAATTCAGAATCTTGTAAATATCCTGTAATTTTTTGTTGGAGATATAGTCAAGGTTGATATTATGTACCACCTTTTCCATAAGCCTTGTGGCAATACGTTCCAGACGGAAGGTAAGGCCGATAGCTTCAAACTTTGGTTCACGGTATACGCCATACATCGAAGGAATACCAATAGCAATATGACGCTTGTGATAAATATTTTCCCAACCCTCGGATGTCTCGGAAGTGAAAATAATATTTTTCAGATGTTCCATGAAGTGATAGATGAGGCGCAACGATTTTTCAAAGCTTTCTTCGCTGAGGGCTTTGTTAAACTCCTCAATCTCTGTTTTTTTAAATGCGCTGTGCTGCCTGAGCATAGGCGTAATGTCGACGGTGTCGAAAGAGTACTTTTCTTTCAGGAAAGCGTATAGCCGGTGCATCTCCCTTAAGCGGAGCTTGTCCTTTTCATTAGATAGCTCTCCGGGGAGTTGTTCTATAAGGCGGTCCATATCTTCCTGTGTGGTGGTAAGCAATGCGTCCACAGTACAGTTTTTTTTCCTGCATAGGTGTTGGACCATGAGATGAATCCATTTAAAATGATCACTATCAGGGTCGATAGATTCATAAACATCCAGTGGCACATAACCTTTCAGGTCTTCTTTTTTGCCGTCGTACCAAAAAGTAAACACTTTACGGGTGAGATTGATAAGGGTATTGTTGCTTTCGGTGTGCACCTGTTTTCGCAGAAAATGCACCAGGCGGTCTTGTCGTTTATAGACTTCGTCCATAGAAGTAGTTGTATCCCTGATTTGCCCCTCGGCCCCTATTTCATTAAAATAAACCGGGAAAATGCGGGTAAGCTGCTTTACCTTTTTGTAATAGGGGGCGATGTTGGAATTGAGGATTTGGGTGATCTCCCGCTGAAAAAGATCGGTATCGCTGATAAAGATTCCTCCGAGTTTCAGGTTGACAATTAGCGCGGAGAGGAGTTTTTCCATAATGGACTGGGAATACTCTATGAGTTCCAGCCAAACCCTGATATTTTTTATATGATTTTTATTGACATGTAGCTGCCATTCTTCGTTGACGTATATCATGCCTGGAGTTTCAAAACCAAAATCTATCAGTTTCTTTTCAAAATAATTGACGATGTGCTTGTCTTCGGAGTTGTCACGGTCTATGACCTTTTTCCCGAGAGTCAGTAGTATGTCCAGTACGGAAGAAATGTGGGGGTCCTTCATTGAATGACACAATTCAAAAATCCGGTCTATAAAACCGGGTAGGTGATTATTGTCCACCTCTTCAATGGCATCGCGAAGCATTTTGTTGATGTTCCAGATAAGTCGCTCCTGGTAGCCCCTCATGCCGGGTACCTGCAGGAGGTGGAAGATATAGTAGAATTTTTCGATAAAAGAATCAAATTGAGAGATAAAGTTTTCATAGGTGGCCGCTATTTCTTCAAACCCATCGATTTCTTCAAGCTGGTCGAAGGAGGTGGCAGCGAGGATTTTTTCGTTGATACCAGCCAGATAGTTATCTGTAAGATTGATGAGTTTTTGTGCCCTGGCTTCTGATATTCTGGTACTGTTTTCTTCCAGCCATTCACGGGTGTGGGAGGTTTGATACCAGTAAGTACTGTTTTTTTTAAGAATGTGACGGTAAAGGCTGGTGGCTTGTTCTTCGAAATGGCCGTTGCCGATTAGTTTCGCCAGGTTTTTCCTGAATAACCCGCTGCTGCGGATGTAGGTTTCTTCGTGTAGTTTAAGGTTTTGCGCCAGGATATCCAGACTTTTATCAATCTTGTCATAAAAGGATTTTTCAAAGGCTTTGATATTAAATTCCAGTAGCGTACGAAGGATAATCCTCACCAGCTCTTGTTTAAGCTCTTTTTTTAGTAATTCGTGGTGAAGATCGATAATCGTATCAAAAGCAAAACCGGGATTACCACAGTCGCTGTAAAACCAGAAGTCGGAAATCAATATTTTCCTGAGCTCTTCAGTAACAAATTTTTTGTTGCAAAGCGGATGATGGAATTCCGTTAAGCATTCAGCGGCGCGTTTGTGCAGGCCGTAATATTTTTCCGATAACCGGATAAATGATTGATGATGCGCTGGAATATGGATGTTTTTATAGCGTGTTTCCGCCAGGTTGGCTTCCAGGGCCTGTGATTTAAATCCCTCGTTCATATTGCGTTTGTTTTGCTCTGATTATCAAATGTAACTATTTTTAAGTTAGGATTCAAATAAAAGTTTTTGGATGTTTTTAAGAAATTATTGGCCGAACTATACCCCTGCTATGTTTGCTTGTAGTGTATAAAGATGCAAACGTTTGCGAATTATTTATTGATTCTTAGGCATTTGATGCTTTACTTGACGCAAAAAGAGTATTATCTTTGTGCTGGTATTGACAGAAAAGAAGTAAAGTAAAACAAATTAAAAATCAGAATTATGGCTAAAATTAAAGTTGCTATTAACGGATTTGGGAGAATTGGTCGAAACGTTTTTAAAATTGCCCTTGAAAAGGGGAATATGGAAATCGTAGGGATCAATGACCTGACCGATAATAAAACCCTGGCACACCTATTGAAATATGATTCTACGCAAGGAAAATTTAATGGTACGGTAGAGTACACCGATAACGGACTTATAGTAAATGGCAAAGAAATTAAAGTTTCCGCCGAGACCAAACCGATAGATATTCCATGGGGGGATACTCCCGATGTAGTTGTTGAATCCACAGGCATATTCCGTTCCAAGGAAAGTTCCAAGGGCGGCTATGGTGATCATTTAAAAAATGGCGCTAAGAAGGTAATCCTTACCGTTCCGGCCAAGGATGAGATTGATAATATGATTGTACTAGGGGTGAATGATGATGATTTGAAAGAGTCCGATCAAACAGTCTCGAATGCATCATGCACAACCAACTGCCTGGCACCGGTAGCTAAAGTGTTGAATGACCGTTTTGGAATAGAGAAAGGGTTTATGACTACGATCCATTCTTATACCAACGATCAGCCGACGCTGGATTCACCGCATAAAGATCTTCGCAGAGCCCGTTCGGCAGCCCTCTCACAAATTCCTACAACTACAGGAGCAGCTAAAGCTGTGGGTAAGGTCATTAAGGAACTGGACGGAAAACTCGATGGTATGGCTATTCGTGTCCCCACACCAACGGGTTCACTGGTAGATTTTGTTGCCAATCTGAAAACCGAAGTTACCCGGGAGGAAGTGAATGCGGCTATGAAAGAGTATGCCGAAGGGCCGATGAAAGGTATTTTGGCTTACGAAGAGGATGAAATAGTTTCGGCGGATGTGATTCATACTACGGAATCCTCTATTTTCGATTCGCATAGTACGATGGTTGACGGTAAAATGGTCAAAGTACTGGCATGGTATGATAATGAGTGGGGTTACTCTTACCGCGTAGCGGATCTGATAGAAAAGTTATAGTGTTGGTATAGATGCACAAAGAAAAGGCCGGCTAGTCCGGTCTTTTTTTATTGCAGGTATTGTTATCCCGGCCTGATAAAATGTGAGTGCAGTCTAAAAAGCCTTAAGACCCCTAAATCTCCTGAAGGGGACTTTCTTAAACTGCTGATTTTTAGCAGCGCTTTAGGGGATAGGGTTAGAAACGGTAAGAATCAGCAGTTTGAAGGTTTTTAGACCGGCCTCAATTGTAATACACCAGGAAAACCTTTCAAACAAAATTGTATTAAAAGCATTTAATATATGAAAGATAGAAATAAGTCATTTAAATACAGAGAGTTTTTATAATGAACGATAATTGTATTTTCGTTCCAATTGAAGAAAATTCTTCAGTTTGGAAAAATAAGTTCTAATCTTTCATTTATATTTGTTCACGATTTTGAGGGGAGATATGTATAAAGTTGAAGATACCGATCGAGAAAGAAAAGAAATTTTAAAGCGTTACCGGGCTTTGGTTAATGCGTGGCAGTCGGGGAGTTTTACCACGGAAGCGCAAAAAAATGTCCGTAAGGCTTTTAACCTGGCTGCTGAGGCTCATAAGGATATGCGCCGGAAATCGGGAGAGCCTTATATTTATCATCCTCTTGAAGTGGCTACTCTATGTGTGAATGAGCTCGGGTTGGGGGAGGTTTCTATTATTTGCGCCTTGTTGCATGATGTGGTGGAAGACACGGATTATACCCTTGAAGATATAGAGAACATTTTTGGACCGAAAGTAGCGGAAATAATTGACGGGCTTACCAAAATCGAAGAATTTCTTGATCAATCCCCCGATAACTCCAGGCAAGCGGAAAATTTCAGGAAGATTTTGATATCCATGTCAAGGGATATTCGGGTGATTCTTATCAAACTGGCAGACCGGCTTCACAATATGCGCACCCTGGAGTCTTTGCCCCGCGAAAAGAAATTGAAGATCGCCTCGGAGACCATGTATTTTTACGCTCCCTTTGCCCATAGGTTGGGGTTGTACCAGGTGAAGAGTGAGCTTGAGGACCTGGCCCTGAAATTCACCCAGCCCGAAGTTTATTATGATATCTTAAAGAAAATTGAGCGCTCCCGTAAAAATCGGGAAACCTTTATATCCGAATTTATTTACCCGATCAAAAGGTCCCTCAATGAAATGGACATGCCCTACCGCATCGAGGCCCGCCTGAAATCTATCAGCTCTATCTGGGAAAAAATGCGTACCAAAAAGGTTTCCTTTGAGGAAGTTTTTGATTTGTTTGCCATACGTATTATAATTGATGTTCCGCGGGAGCAGGAGAAAATCGATTGCTGGAAAGTCTATTCTGCCGTTACAAAACATTATATTCCACGTCACGATCGTCTTCGCGATTGGATATCCACACCTAAAGCCAATGGGTATGAATCACTTCACACTACGGTGATGAGTAGTAAAGGGCGATGGGTGGAGGTGCAGATCCGAACGGAAAGGATGAATGAAATCGCCGAGCATGGCTATGCGGCGCACTGGAAGTATAAAGATTTGGGAGATGGTGAGAATAGCATTGACCGGTGGATTAATCGCATTAACCAGTTGTTGAAAGAGAGCGAAAGCGGCGATAACCCCCTGGAATTTTTTGATGACTTTAAACTCAATCTTTTTACCGACGAGATATTTGTATTTACCCCTAAAGGGGAATTACGTACCCTTCCCAAACATTCCACCGTACTGGATTTTGCCTATAGCATTCATTCCGAAGTAGGGAATCATGCGCTGGGAGCCAAAGTCAATCACACTGTCGTTGCTCTCAGCCAGGAGCTTAACAGCGGCGACCAGGTAGAGATCATTACCTCATCCAATGTACATCCCAGTGAAGAGTGGCTCTATTACGCGATTACGGCCCGGGCTCGTAATCATATAAAAAAATCGATCAGGGAATACCGCAAAAAATATTATGATGAAGGGCGCCAAAAACTACACAAATGCTTTGAAGACATTGGCCTGAATTTTACCGATGAGAATATCAAAACTTTCAGGGAGTTCAATAAGCTGCGTTCGGATGTCGATCTGTTTTACATGGTGGCAGTAGATAAGATTGGCCTGAAAGAGCTGAAGGAGTGCTGCAATGGGCACTCCTCGCGGCAAATTAAGTTGAAGCGTTATATCCCCCGTCCTTTCCGCAGAAAACAAAATGATTCCGCTTCGCTGAAGGAAGAAATAAACACGAAGCTGAAAGAAGACCCCAAAGAGTTGATATTAGGGGATGTGGATGAGGTAAGGTGGAATGCTGCCAAGTGTTGTAATCCCATTCCGGGGGATGATGTGGTAGGATATATAAAAAGCGATAATGTAATTGAAATACACCGGGTGAATTGCCCTACGGCTATACAGCTAATGTCGAAACTGGGGAACCGCATCATTAAGGCCAAGTGGCGTGAGAAAGGGATGATGGCAGTCCTGGCCGGTTTGAAGATTGAAGGGCTCGATCGTAAAGGAATGGTCAATGAAATTACCGAGGTCATTTCCCGGAAATACAATATAAATATTCGTTCTCTGAACCTGCAGGCCAGTGATGGCAAAGTTACAGGCGATTTGATGTTGTATGTGAACGGAAATGAGGATTTGCACGAAGTGATTCGCCATCTGCGCAAGATTAAGAATGTTCAGAAAGTGTACAGGATAAACCGGAATAGTTAATTGTGTTCTTTTTCATTTTGTCGACACTGAGGGATCGAACTTTAACGGGGGTTTAATTTTTATTTATACTAAATACGCATTATCAATAAAAAATCATTATTTTTACAGCAAAAATTTTGTGCTATGAGTACAAGGGTTGATAAGAAAGAAGATATAAGTTTTGAAACAGTTAAGAAAATCTTTACGGATTATCTGGAGAAGCATGGGCATCGCAAGACACCCGAACGGTATACTATTTTGAAAGAAATATATTCGACCGAAGGCCATTTCGACATTGAGTCACTATATATTCGAATGAAAAATAATAAATACAGGGTGAGCCGGGCTACTTTGTATAATACTATTGAATTGCTTTTGAATTGCAATCTGGTTACCAAGCATCAATTCGGCAATAATTGTGCGGAGTTTGAGAAATCATATAAATTCAGGCAGCACGATCATTTTATCTGCCTGGATACAGGAAAAGTACTGGAATTTTGTGACCCACGAATCCAGCAAATCCAGGAGACGGTAGAGAAGCAACTGGGCGTTAAAGTAACGCATCACTCGCTGACCTTTTACGGGGTCTGTAAAGAGAACGGGGGAGAAGAGAGTCAATAAATTATCCACAGCGGATTATATAACAAATTATTCTGATGGCCGGGCTAGAGCGATATACCCGGCCATTTTTGTGCATGCCCGTGCGAAACCTCATTCTAAAATGGACGAGCGAAACGAAAAAACCGGTTATAATTTTGTTATTTTTGAGAGATTGAAAAAAACAATAAATCAAGATGAGTGAAATGCAAGTAGATGTTTTATTAGGGCTTCAATGGGGCGACGAAGGAAAAGGAAAGATAGTGGATGTGTTGTCACCCAAATATGATATTGTAGCCCGCTTTCAAGGGGGTCCCAATGCCGGCCACACACTGGAGATAGAAGGAGATACGCATGTTCTGCATATTATTCCTTCCGGGATTTTTCACCCGGAAAAGGAAAATGTGATTGGTAATGGTGTGATTGTGGACCCTTTTATCCTGAAGAATGAGCTAGATGGGTTGAAGAAAAAAGGGCTCTCTCCCGAAAAAAATCTTATCCTTTCGTGCAAAGCTCATCTTATTTTACCTTCACATCGGCTTTTAGATGCTGCCTACGAATCCTCCAAAGGAGAAGCTAAAATCGGCTCCACCCTGAAAGGTATCGGGCCGGCATATACAGATAAAACCTCCCGGAGTGGTTTGCGGATTATTGATTTGTTCGATGCATCGTTTGAAAAAAAATATCAGCAGCTTAAGGCGGAACATTTTCGCATCATCAATATGTATAATTACGATTATAAGGCTGCTGTCATCGACGGGCTGAGTTTTGAACAGTATGAATCGCAATGGCTGAAGGCTATAGAAGAGGTGAAAAAGTTACGTATTGTTAATACGGAGAATTATATTAATCAAAAAATCGCCGAAGGCAGGAAAATCCTCGCCGAAGGGGCTCAGGGCACGCTGCTGGATATCGATTTCGGCAGCTACCCCTACGTTACAAGCTCCAACACTATCACCGCCGGTGTGTGTTCCGGCTTAGGGATTGCCCCTTCAAGGATAGGCCGGGTGTATGGCATTGTCAAATCTTATTGTACGCGAGTGGGTAGCGGCCCTTTCCCTACCGAACTTCATGATGATGACGGACATAAACTCCGGGAGGCCGGACATGAGTATGGAGCCACCACCGGCAGACCCCGGCGTTGTGGCTGGCTCGACCTGAATGCTTTGAATTACGCTTTAATGCTGAATGGGGTGACCGACTTGATTGTTACCAAAGCCGATGTGCTAAGCGGGTTTTCCACCATCAAGGTGGCAAGGAGTTATCGCAGGGACACGGGAGGTGAAACCCGGGAGTTTGATCTCGATGCCCCGGAGCTTTCCCCTGTGTATGACGAGATTCAGGGATGGCAAAAATCCCTCGCTAATGTAACGGAGCCGGCACAGATGCCACAAAAATTGCAGGAGTATATCAATTATATTGAAAAGAAAACCGCTACTCCGGTTTCCATATTGTCGGTGGGTGCCGATCGTTCCCGGACTTTGATAATTGCTGAGAATTTAAAATAAAAACTTAAAGATATTCAGCAACTTCCCTTTAGGGAATCTAAGGGTAAAAGCTGCTAAATATCCTTCCGGATGGTTTTGGAAAGCCTGGAAGTTTTTTATTCACCGAGTTTTCTTTCCACTTCCACTTCTTTGAAGCCTTCGATAATGTCGCCCGGTTTGATATCGTTAAAGTTTTTCAAATTCAATCCGCATTCGTACCCCGCTTTAACTTCCTTGACATCATCTTTGTAACGCTTCAGCGAACCTAATTCGCCGGTATGAATAACAATTCCGTCGCGGATAATCCGAACTTTGGTATTACGGTTAATGATCCCGTCAAGGACCTTACATCCGGCCACCGTTCCAACCTTTTTGATTTTGAAGGTGTCACGCACCTCAAGGTTACAAACCACTTTTTCTTCAATCTTAGGTGCGAGCATTCCTTCAATAGCAGCTTTCACCTCTTCGATGGCTTTATAGATAACTGAGTAAGTGCGTATATCGATTTGTTCTTTTTCGGCTAATTTTCGTGCTGCGGATGAAGGCCGAACCTGGAAGCCAACAATAATAGCTTCAGAAGCCGAAGCCAGCATAACATCCGATTCGGAAATCTGCCCGACACTTTTATGAATGACATTGACCTGAACTTCCTGGTTACCAAGTTTCAGTAGCGCATCGGCCAGCGCTTCGACAGAGCCGTCCACATCACCCTTAACGATGACGTTAAGCTCTTTGAAATCTCCGATAGCGATACGGCGTCCGATTTCATCGAGCGTAACATGTTTTTGTGTTCTTATACCCTGTTCACGCTGCAATTGTCTTCGTTTGTTGGCCAGTTCTTTTGCTTCGCGCTCATCTTCAAATACGTTGAACTGATCTCCCGCCTGCGGGGCCCCATCCAGGCCGAGCATCAGCACCGGTGTTGAAGGTCCTACTTGCTGCACCTGTTGGTTTCGCTCATTATACATGGCCCTGACTTTTCCTGAGTGTGCTCCTGCCAGAACATAATCGCCTTTTTTAAGGGTGCCGTCCTGAACGAGCAGGTTGGCCACATAACCACGGCCTTTGTCAAGAGCTGATTCAATTACCGTTCCCTTGGCCTTTTTGTTGGGGTTGCCTTTGAGCTCCAGCAATTCGGCTTCCAGCAATACCCGCTCAAGCAATTCTTCTATGCCGTCTCCTTTTTTGGCGGAGATTTCCTGGCTTTGGTATTTGCCTCCCCATTCTTCCACGAGGATATCTCTATGCGATAATTGTTCGCGGATTTTATCCGGGTTGGCTCCCGGCTTATCAATTTTGTTAATAGCAAAAACAATCGTAACGCCGGCGGCCTGAGCGTGATTAATCGCTTCAATGGTCTGGGGCATTATCTGATCGTCGGCGGCAATGATGATGATAGCTATATCGGTAATCTGGGCTCCCCTTGCCCTCATAGCTGTAAAGGCTTCGTGACCGGGTGTGTCGAGGAAAGTGATTTTTTTGCCGCTTTGTGTTTCTACTTCATAGGCTCCGATATGCTGGGTGATACCTCCTGATTCGGCACCAATCACGTTTGCCTGGCGGATATGATCCAGCAGGGATGTTTTTCCGTGGTCTACGTGGCCCATCACAGTGATAATAGGAGCCCGTGATTCGAGGTTCCCCTCGTCCGGCGTTTCCTCTTCGGCTTCTTGTTCTTCAAGGGCCTCCTGCACTTCAACGCTGACAAATTCGACATCGTAACCGAATTCATCGGCTACCAGGTTGATAGTTTCCGCATCCAGGCGCTGATTGATCGAAACGAATAGGCCTAACGACATACAGGTGGATATGACCTGGTTGACATTCGCATCCATCATATTGGCCAATTCATTAACGGTTACAAATTCAGTAACCTTAATAATGTTCTTTTCCTCGTCAGCTTGTTCCTGCTCTTTTTTCTTTATGGCATCGCGCTTAGTGCGACGATGTTTGACGGATTTTTTCTTTCCTCCCTCACTGAGGCGAGCCATCGTTTCTTTAAGCTGTTTTTGAACTTCTTCTTCCGAAGGCTCGTGGCGTTGAGGCTTTTTGACTTTGCTGACCGTTTTTTTGGTGGGCTTCCCTCTTTGTTGCCTTTTATCGGCTTTACCTTCCTGAGGCCCCCGTTTGCCTTTACCCTCCTGCTGCTGTGCGGGTTCCGGCTTGATGCGTTTGCGCCGCTTTTTCTTCGGTCGGATACTTTCATCTTTCGAGGAAGCTACAGGTTTGCGCTTCTCATCGGTTTTTTCGCCTTCTTTAGCCGGTTGTTTCTTGTCAGCGGGTTTTTTTCTTTCCTGCTTTCTTTTGCGATCATCTTTTTTCTTCTCCGGTCTTTTCTTCTCTGTTTTCTTAGTATGATCAGAAAGATCGATTGTTCCCAGTATCTTTGGGCCATCCAGCTTTTCAACCTGTGTTTTTATGAAGTTGTCTTCCTCTTTTGCCTTCTCTTTCGGGGCTTCTTTCTCAGGTGCTTTCTGTTTTTGTTCGCTCTCCGCTTGGGGTTTGGCCGCCGGCTTTTGAGGCTGCTCTTTTTCGGCACTTTTTTGCGTCTTTTCAGATGCTTTTTCCTTTTTCGGAGCCGAAGGCTGGGTTTTAGGTTCAGCTTTTTGCTCAACTGTCTCCTCTTTTTTACCCGCTTTGGAAGCTGGTTTGGGCTTCTGTTCGCCTTTGGCCTTAGGCGGCGTTTCCTTTTTCGGAGTAGCCTTTTTCCTGGCTTGCTTTTCCGGTTCGGATTTAGCCGGCTCTTTTTCCGGCTGCTTGGCTTTTGCCGGTTGTTTCTGTGGTTGCTTTTCGCCGGCTTGTTTTTGCGACGTTTCTTTTTCTTTCTGCTGTTGTGGCTTTTCAGCAGCAGGTTGTTCTTTCGTTTCTTTTTTCCTAGCGGATTCTTTTTTGGTAGTTGTTGCTTTTTTCGACTTAGATTTTTTTGGTTCGATACTTTCCAGATCTATCTTACCAAGAATTTTTACCTCATTATCTTGTTTCTCTTCTTCCGGCACAGCTTCGGCTTCCGGAGCCTTTTCTTCACTTTTCTCCGCCGGCTTTTCCTTTGTTTTCTCTTCTTCCGGGGATTTTTTCTGTGTCTTCTCTTCTTCTGCAGCAGTTGTTTTTTGAGCTTCCTGTTCCCGGGAAGGCTTTACCTCGTCTGCTTTTTCCTCTTCTTTTCCGCCGGCTTCTTCTTTAGCGGGCTTCTCTTCCTTTTGGCCCGCTTCGGGGGTGGAAGCCGATAAAGAGGTGTTTTTAATGAAGACGGTATCTTCAAACTCATCCGGCTCTTCTTCTTCCTGTTCCTTCTGCTTTTCTTCTTCCTCTTTGTCTTCCAGGGATATTGAACGCTTCTGGGTATATTTAAGACTATGCTTTTTAGCCTCCTCTTTCACACTTTTCTCCTGGGAGTATTCCTGTAATAAAAGATCATACATCTCGGGCGAAACTTTAGCATTAGGATTGGACGATATCTCATACCCTTTCTTTTTAAGAAAGCCGGTGATGGTCGCCGTACTAATGTTAAATTCCCGGGCTGCTTTACTAAGTCTTGTTGGTTTACCTTTATTCTTCATATTTTTCTTTGAAATCTCCCCTTTAGCATTTAATCCATTCCACTTTTCCGAGACTTTTTCCCGAAAAAATTCATAAAAATACGTAATCAACTCCCTGGCCATAAATTTGTCTCGTGGCGCTTATCAGTGCTCTTCGAACTCCGATTTCAATATTCTCAGCACCTCGTTGATGGTCTCCTCCTCCAAATCCGTCAGATCAAGCAATTCTTTTTCTCCTTTACTCAGGACACTTTTGGCCGTATTGCAGCCAATTTGCTTGAATACATCAATAATCCATCCGTCTATTTCATCAGAAAACTCCTCAAGAGCCACGTCTTCTGAGTCATACTCTTCTTCGCGATAGACATCGATTTCAAAACCTGTTAACCTGCCCGCCAGCCGGATATTATGCCCGCCTTTGCCTATTGCCAGGGAAACCTGTTCGGGCTTTAAATAAACTTCGGCTTTTTTATTCTCTTCATCCAGTTTGATGGAAGAGACTTTTGCCGGACTAAGGGCACGTTGTATGTACAGGGCTGTGTTTGTTGTATAGTTGATTACGTCTATGCTCTCATTTTTTAATTCGCGCACGATACCATGTATCCTGCTGCCATTCATGCCCACGCATGCCCCCACGGGGTCGATGCGGTCATCATAAGATTCCACGGCAATTTTAGCTCGCTCTCCCGGCACTCTAACGATGTTTTTTACCGTTATGAGCCCGTCATACACCTCCGGAACTTCTTGTTCGAAGAGGCGTTCCAGGAATACCGGAGACGTTCTTGAGAGAATGATCAACGGGTTGTTGTTGCGCATTTCCACCTTTGACACGACAGCTCTTACGGTATTCCCTTTATGGAAGAAATCGGCGGGAATCTGCTCCGATTTGGGCAGAATAAGCTCGATTTCTTCATCATCCTTTACTAAGATTTCCTTTTTCCAAATCTGATAAACCTCACCGGTAGCGATTTCCCCGATTCTTTCCTGGTATTTTTTGTATATGCTGTCTTTTTCATACTCCAGGATTTTCGAGGTGAGATTCTGCCGTATGGTCAGAATTTCACGTCTACCGAAATCGTTCATCTTTATTTCTTCAGACACTTCCTCTCCGATTTCAAAGTCAGGTTCTATTTTTATAGCCTCGGAATAGGCGATTTGTGTGTTCTCGTCTTCTACCTGCCCGTCTTCCACAATTTCTCTGAATCGCCATATTTCAAGGTCGCCCCGGTCGATATTAACGATGATATCGAAGTTTTCATCCGTGCCGTACTTTTTCGTTAGCATATGCCGGAACACCTGCTCAAGGATCGCCATCATGGTTTCCCGGTCAATATCCTTGTATTCTTTAAATTCCGAAAAAGTTTCAACTAAATTAATGTTTTCCATTTTTTGTTCCCTTAATGTTAAAACGTCACGATCCCTTTTGTCATGTTGATTTCATTGAAATCAATAAAGATGTTTTCTTCTTCCGGTTGCTTAGTTTTACTTTTTGCTTTCTTCGCCTTTTTGAAATCTTTTAGCTCCAAAGTTATTCCTTTTTCTTTTTCAGCCGAAATAAGGGTACCGGTTTTACGTGAACTGTCTTTCAGATAAACTTCCACGGGCTGGCCGATGTTTTTTTTGTATTGTCTGAAAACCTTGAATGGCTGTGTAAAACCGGCCGAAGAAACATTCAGATTATAGGCCCCGAGATCAAGCCTTTCGCTTAAACCACGGCTTATTTCCGTGCAGTCATTAATACCCACTTCTTCCTCATCCTTATCCACGTAAACATTGATAGTGTCTTTTTTTACTTCAATATCCACAATGAAAAATGAATCGCTTGAAAGCACAGCCTCTGTATGTTCTCTTACTGTTTCCTTATCCATTCACATTCATTTCATCTAATAAAAAAGAGGACAATATTTGTCCCCTCCACCCGTTTAACTTACCGAATATTAGTGCGCAACACTTCGCGCGCCTAAAATTCGGTTGCAAATATACAACAAATCTTTTATTTTCAAGAAAAAACATTTAATATTTGTGTGTATCGAATTATTTCAAGGATAAAATTTTTGCTTTTTGGAGAGCTTGCAGGCTAAACTTTCTTTGAAGGAATTTCCTTGTCTGCGATCTTTCTCTTACCGCTATAAATATTGGATTTTTTTGAAAACGTTTGCATTGTAATATCCTCCTTTTTCGGAATAAAAAAATCTTATCTTTGGACGATTCTAAATGAGAAGCTTATGAAATCAAAACCACAACTTACTTTCTGGCAAATATGGAACATGAATTTTGGATTTCTCGGAATTCAGTTCGGTTATGCATTGCAAAATGCAAACGTTAGCAGGATCTTCGAGACCCTTGGTGCTGACATCGAAAACATTCCTATCCTGTGGATAGCTGCACCGGTTACCGGTTTAATCGTACAACCTATTATAGGACACTATAGTGACAAAACATGGACCCGTCTGGGGCGTAGAAGACCTTATTTTTTGATAGGAGCTATCCTGGCCTCCCTGGCGCTTATCGTAATGCCCAATTCGCCGACTTTATGGGTAGCTGCCGGTATGTTGTGGATTATGGATGCTTCCATAAATATTTCGCAGGAACCATTCCGCGCTTTTGTGGGTGACTTGCTACCGGAAAAACAACGGACGCGGGGTTTTACCATGCAAAGCTTTTTTATAGGTATTGGCGCTGTTGTAGCCTCTGCTTTGCCCTGGATGTTAACAAATTGGTTTGGGGTTTCCAATACCGCTCCGGAGGGCGTTATTCCCGACTCCGTTAAATTTGCGTTCTACCTGGGTGCAGCGGCATTTTTTGGCGCTGTGGCATGGACCGTTTTTTCCACCAAAGAATACAGCCCGGAAGAACTGAAAGAGTTTGACGCGGCAGAAGAAGAGGAGGAAGAACAAAAACAAACAAAAAGAGAAGAGACTACCGAAACAACTTCACTGGAAAATCTTAAAAAAAGATCTAGAGTGCTGGGGCTTTCACTGACTATTTTCGGATTGGCAACAACCCTGCTTGTCTATCTGAATAATTACATGTGGGAATTGTATATCCTGACCATCGGAATATCCCTTTTTGGTATCCTCGAGTTGGTGGTTTTGGCGATGCAAAAGCATGAAAAAAGTAAATCGGGATTGGCTGAGATTATTAATGACTTTAACATGATGCCTTTAGCGATGCGACAGCTTGCTGTGGTTCAGTTTTTCTCCTGGTTTGCATTGTTCGCCTTATGGATTTATTCCGTAGCCGGTATTACAAGTCATATTTATGATATGAAAATGGATAAAGAGGTGGTCCATGAGTTACAAAGCGCTATAAAGAATAGCGATCGGCCGGAAGAGGCTGACAAAACAAAATCAATCGGGGAAGAACTCCAAAAGTATAATAAAAAGCTTCAGTCAGGTCAGGAAGAAGTTGTGGCACGAATGAAAGTGATAAAATTCTTTGCTGATGAGGAGAGGTCAGAGGAGATGCAATTGAGCCAGAATGCCAGAAATACTGTTGATCGTATCCAGCAAGAATACAATGAAGGCGGCAACTGGGTTGGCGTAGGATTTGCCGTATACAATGGTTTTGCGGCAGTTTTTGCTTTTCTGCTGGTATGGCTGGCAAAAGTAACCAACAGAAAAATGACTCACCTCATTGCTCTTGCAGTGGGCGGTGTGAGTATGATTTCAATCTACTTTATCAACAGCACCGGAATCGGACTTTTGGTTCCTTTTGTGGGAATCGGGTTGACCTGGGCCAGTATATTGGCCATGCCGTATGCCATACTTACAAGCTCTCTTCCTTCCCATAAAATGGGGGTTTATATGGGTATCTTTAATTTCTTTATCGTGATACCCCAGATTTTGGCAGCCAGCGTGCTGGGATTTGCCGTGAAGAGCCTCTTTAACGAGCAGCCGATTTATGCGCTGGTATTAGGTGGCGTAACATGGTTTGTGGCTGCAGCCATGATGCCGTTTGTGAAAGATAAAATTGAAACTAAAACCGCTGATTGAGAGGAATAAGAAAATAGAATTCATAAAAAAAGGTGTGGTATTTTGCCACACCTTTTTTATTGGTAAAGTGACTCTTTTAAGCTTCTTCTACCTGGTAATCTTTATTAACGATCAAATGGGCGCGGTCTTTCAATGAACGAACTACCTGGTGTTCGCGCTCCAAAACCTGCATCCTGTAATCATTGACTTTTTCTTTACCCCGCTTAAGCTGGGCTTTTTTGGTTTCATGATAAGTGAGATCAATAAAAACATTCAGGTCTGCATTTTCGGTTTTAATGGCGTAAAGCCCGTCAATAATAAGCATCTCTACATTACTAAAATCCGTAATCAGTTTATCCACCTGTTGAGTTACAAGGTCAACGCAGGGCATCTCAGCTTTTTCTCCTTTTTTAAAGGAATCAATATTTTTATAAATGGTATCCCAATCATACTCGTTGTAACCTATACTTTCGATACCATGTTTTTGCCGCCATTGTTCCCGCTCCAGCGGATGGGTCTTGTAGTAGTTGTCGATGTGTAACGGTTTGGCCTGTATCCCGTCTTCCTGAAGTAATTTGGCCAGGCTGTGGGCCAGTTCTGTCTTCCCTGTTCCCGATTCACCGGAAATCGTTACAATCATCTTATCTTTTTTGTTCTCCAACACCTTTTGCCTGATTGTTTCGGCGGCTTTTTTGTGTTTATCTTCTATTAACAGTACATCTCCAAGCATAATTATTTGATTTTATAAATGATAAAATTTTAATGATGTGTCCAAATCAACGAAGTAATCGGCTTTGTCCTTTAACGAAAGCAGCACTTGATGCTCCTGCTCCAATTCTTTGAGTCGCCATTCGTCGATAGTTTCATTCTGGCTTCTTTTCTGTTCATCGAGAGTGTCTTCATAGCTAAGCTCTATAAATACCCGAAAATCGGCTTCATCAAGAGCTATGGTATATAGACCGTTTAATATCAGCACATCGATTCCTCCGAAATCGGTAGTGAGCTCGTCGAGCTGTTGGGTAATCACATCCGCATAGGGGATGGTAACCTTTTTATCTTTTTTAAAGGCCTGAATCGTTTCGTTGATTTTTTCCCAGTCATATTCCTCGATACCGATTTTTTCCGGTCCATGTTCTCTTCGCCACTGACGTCGCTGGTTTGGTGGGATTTTATAATAGCTGTCCATATTAAGAACTTTGGCTTTTTTGTTCTCCCCCGCCAACTTTTTACCCAGCAAATGGGCGATCTCCGATTTTCCGGATTCCACTTCGCCCGAGATGGCGATGATGTATTTCTTAAGCGGTTGATTCTCCAGCTTTTCGTGGTAGATATTTTGTACCGCTTTGATTTGATTTTGATTGATAAATAAAATGTCGCCATGCATAAGCGCTTGATTTTAAATTGTTATGGAAACCCATTCGTTGTTAGGAAGTTTGTATTCCTCCTCATATACCATAATTGCCGATTCGTTGCCGTGTGGATTTTGCGCTTTAGTCTCAATTTTGTTTTCCTTAATTTCAAAATGATAGTCAACACCCTTAAACTTCATGTGGAATGCAATACGCTTCCACCATTCAGGCAAGTTCGGTGCAAGGTGCAAAATTTCGCCGTTGTAATTCATTCCTGCATAAGTGGTAAGGGCTATCATTACTGTTCCTGACATCACTCCTACATGTATGCCCTCACCGGTGGTTCCTCCCTGTATATCATTGTAGTCACTGGCCAGGGCTTCCTGAAACAACTGCCAGCTCAATTCATCGTCACCGGCCATATTGGCCAGCAAAGCATGTACCACGCGGCTCAGCGTGGAGCCATGCGTGGTGCGTTTGAGGTAATAATCCAGGTTTTTGGCCAGGTAATCGTCTCCGGGGTTATAGCCCAGCTCCTTTAGAATGTCGGTAACTTCATCTTTATTAAGGTTATAAAAAGTCATCAACGTATCGGCTTGCTTAGATACTTTATAATCATCCGGGGATTCCCCTTCGGCTTTCAGGATACGGTCCATTCTGTGGATATTGTCGTATTTCTTTTTATAGGCTTGCCAGTTGAGTTCTTTCAATTGGAAAAAACCATCATACTGAGCAAGGATATCCTCCTCCATAACGACATTCATATTTTGTGCAATATCCTTCCAGCGCTCCAGCTCATCTTCCGTTAGTTTGATTTTTGCTTTGAGCTTTTGGATGCTCTCATCATCCATGATTTCCAGCAATTTAAAAGCCTTTCGGATGGCCCAAACCGTCATGATGTTGGTATAGGCATTGTCCTCCAGGCCTCCTTCATCCTTGTCGGGATATTTCTCGTGAAATTCATCGGGTCCCATAACTTTCGGGATATGGTAGCGGGCATCATCGCCGTTGAATTCGGCTTTGCTTGACCAGAAACGGCATATCTCCAGGAACATCTCAGCCCCGTGGTTTTTGATAAAGTCCAGGTCATTGGTTGTATGGTAATACTGCCAGACGTTGAAGGCAATAGCCAGGGATATGTGTCGCTGGAGGGAGCTGTTGTCCGGCCCCCATTCGCCTGTTAATGGGTTGAGATGAACCACCTGAGTTTCCTCTCTGCCACTGCTTCCGCTCTGCCAGGGAAACATAGCGCCCTCGTAACCATATTCGGCGGCATTTTTCCTCGCTTCATCGAGCCGCCGGTAGCGGTACATCAACAACGAGCGGGCTACATCGGGGAAATGAATAAAATAGAAGGGAAGGATGTATAATTCATCCCAAAAGATATGGCCGCGATAGGCTTCTCCGTGCAAACCACGGGCGGTAACGCCGGCGTCAATATTTTTGTTATGAGGTGAGGCGGTAACCATAAGATGCGTCATATGCAAGCGTAACAGTTTTTGACTGAAGCGGTCGCCGTCTACAACCACATCCATTTCTTCCCACAGGGCTTGCCAAACCTTCTCGCTGTCTGCTTTCATCCGGGAATAACCGGGCGCGTTGTCGATCTCCCTGCGCGCAGCGTCTGAGGGGTTGTTGACATTTTTGTCTCTCGACGTAAAGATCGTTACAGTTTTTTCAACCGTAAGAGGCTTCCCTGCTTCCCCTTGTGCCTCAAAACTTGAATATACCGCTCCTTCACGCTCTTCGTGATGCATTTGCACATGGAGTTCTTTTTCTCCGTAGAAGGTTTTCAGGTTCGCTGCCTCAGCAATTAATATCCCCGATTGTGTGGTTTCTACTGTTAAAAATTGATTGTTTTTTTCGCCCTTTTGTGAATGCGGTTTGAGATGCTTTTGGTTAAGGGAGCGATAGCGCTCGACACCGTCGTTTATGATGGCGCCGTTAAGGCCGGTGACAATAGTAAATTTACCGCTGTAATTCAAAGGCGTGATGGTGTAGCGCAAACCCGCATGATGAGGATTGTGCATGCTTGCAACCCGTTCGCTTCGGATTCGTGTCTCCCGCTGCTGAGCGTCCACCACCACCAGGTCTCGGGTCAACACCCCTGTTTTGAAGTGTAAACGGCGCTCAATAGATTTTATGGTCGTTTGGTTGATGTCAAACCATTCATTATCATCGATTTTGAAGTTAACCGGCAACCAGTTAGGGCAGTTTACAAAATCTTCATTTTCTATATCGCGGTCGCTAATTCTTGTTTTAAGGCGATTGTAGATGCCGGCAATGTATGTCCCGGGATAGTTGTAGTCGTTGGCAGAAGTTTCTTCAAAAGCGCCCCGCGTTCCGAAATAACCGTTTCCGACGGTCAATAAAGCTTCCCGTGTCTTTTCTTTTGCCGGGTCGTAATCATAATACGTGAGAGACCATTGGTCTTTTGGCAATCCGTGTTTGAACCACTGATTGATGTCTTCAATAGATATTTCATCCATATCGCTAATGACGATATCGGCCCCATGTTTCTTCAGCTCATGGAAGTTTTTTTCGCGGGCTATGCCCAGGACCAGTCCAAAACGGCCGTTTTTTCCCGCCTGAACGCCTGAAACCGCATCTTCCACAATAACCGTATCTTCATAGGCTACTCCCAGATTATCGCATGCCTGGGTAAAAATATCGGGTTCGGGTTTGCCTTTCAGGTTTAATTGTGAAGAGACCGTACCATCCACGCGCGTTTCAAAAAGGTGGTCCAATCCCGCTGCTTCCAGCACATTTTTACAGTTTTTACTGGAAGAAGCTACCCCGGTTCGGATATTGTTGGCGTGGAGCTCTTTAATGAACGCCGTGGTAGAAGGAAACACTTTAACACCTCCGCTTTTGAGCGTTTCGTTGAAAGCCCGGTCTTTTCTGTTTCCTAAACCGCAAATAGTTTCTTTCTCCGGATCATCTGATGGATCGCCGTAAGGAATCGAGATGCCTCGTGATTCCAGAAAGGAGGCTACTCCTTCGTAGCGAGGTTTGCCATCCACGTAATTCAGGTAATCATGCTGATGTGTAAATTCCTGAAAGGTTTCATTGTATTTGGCTTTACGTTCTTTGAGATACTCATCGAACATTTTTTTCCAGGCAGCACTGTGAACGGCTGCTGTTTGGGTTATGACGCCATCCAAATCGAATATGACGGCTGTGAACGTATTTTTTTCCATAATTACTTTATTTCTGCATCAGTTTTTGTCTACCGGTTTATTAAAAGTGATTTTCAGTTGGAACCCCTTCGAATTATTTTGAGGACAGGTGATTTTCCCATCCATAGTTTCAATGTATTTGACGACCACAGATTCCGAAGCATCCGGTTTTTTATCATTATCGGGTTGCGGCTTCTGGTAGATGCCATATAATTTTTTGAAGTTTTGCTCGCGGCTGAGGTTTGAATCATCCTGCAGGATAGCGTATGCTTTTTGCTCATCTTCCCGGAGATCAATGCTAAGGTGGCCGAAATCGGGCGCATATCTTATAAAATTGTAGATAAGATTTTCGAAGACCAGTTTAGCATGATTTTCATCCAGATGGGCAAAGGTGTTTTTCTGATTGAAATCCACATGCAGTTCTTTTTTAGAGATAGCATATTCAAAGTTGTCGAGTATCTCTTTGATAAGGGTGGCCAGGTTAATTGCCGAGAACTTAAGCGTTAGGTTTTTCGTTCGCAAACCGTGAACATCCAGAATTTGATTGACAATATTGTTCATCTTTTTCAATGAATTCTGTAATACCTCTACAGATTCTTTTTGGTCCGGGGTAAGCTCTTTGTCCTGATTTCCCAGTATGTCAGATACACAGATGCTGCTGGCCAGGGGGTTTTTCAAATCATGAGCGATGATTTCTATAAGATAGTTTTTTTGATCATTCGCTTGCTGAAGCTTTTCGTTGGCTTTTTCCAGCTCTTTTTTCTGGGCTTTGATGTTTTTGTTTTGGCTTTCAATTTTTTTCTTCTGATCCTGAATCTTAAGGTAGCTTTGGGAGAGTTTGTTTTCCAGCTCATTCATATACCTCATGCGTTTTATCAATACTTTCAGGACCCCCTGCATTACATTAATGTCCCGCGCCATCAATTCGTAAAAAACTTCCTGCTCCAGCTTGTAGAGCGTAGCATGTTCCTCGGCGGTTACGGAGGCAGAGCGGGTTTCATAATCCACCAGCGAATATTCTCCGAACACTTCACCGGGTCCTAGCCGGCCAAGTACGTGCCCGTTATCATGGATGCGCACCTTCCCCCTAGCAATGATAAAAAGCGCATGACCTTTATCGCCTTTTTTAAATACAGTTTCCTCTTTAAGCACATGCTTTATTTCCAGGTATTTCGCTATTTTTTCAAGGGCCTCTTCCGCGCTATCGGAAAAGATGCTCACTTGCTTGAGGAAATTTGCCGTATTCTTTATGTCATCATTATTATGCATACAGCCCTAATTTTCTTTAAGCTCTATCCAGAGATATGCATAAGGGTCCAGCCATAGGTTGCCTTCCCCATCGGTATTGATATCCTGGTCCAGCATATCTTTATTTTCCGTTGTCAGGTAATTAACGTTAAGATTGGTCATCTGTTGTTTGCCTGATAGATTATGTATAACCACCACCTGCTGTTCATTATGCTCCCGGATAAATGCCAGTATCGAATCCATCTTGTTATCTTCACGGTCAAGCACTTCCAGCCAGTCAATGGAGCCACGCCCAAAGACGGTCGACTCTTTGCGTGCCGCCAGCATATTTTTTACAATTTGATTGACCTTCGTGTGGAAGCTGTCAGGCTTTTGCAGCTCTTGTTCCCAAAGGCTCCAGTCTATTTCTCCGCGTACCAGGTAGCGGGAATCTTTATAACCGGTTTCTTCAGCTTTCTTTTCAAAGTAGTCTTCATCATTAGGTTTTCCAAATTCATCCCCATAATAAACCAAAGGTGTTCCGGGCAGGGTCATCATTATGGAATAAGCGAGGCCATACTTTCTTTCATCAAACTCCATCAGCTCGGAGAGCCGGGCAGCCACGCCTTCACCTTCCCTAAAATCCCATTTGGGGTTGCGGCAATAATGCTCATGAATAATTTTGCGGTCTTCCTCGCTGACCATCTCCAGTGTCAGCTCATCATGTAAGCGAAGGAAGGTAAACCATTGATTTTCCGGTCTGATTTCCGGAGTTACGTCCGGGGAGAGGACTTTCATAATAGGTTCGGCCTTCCCGACGGCCAGGGCTTTAAAAATTTGCGGCATTAGCGGAAAATGATACCCCCCATGGCATTCATCACCTTTCCCGAAGTATTTTACTACTTCTGTGGGCGGCTGGCAGGCTTCGGCCAGTAATAAAGTGTTGGGCCTCAAATAATCGGTAACAGCTCTGAAAAATTTAACGATGGAGTGCGTTTGGGGCAGGTTCTCACAGTTGGTACCTTCTTCTTTCCACAGGTAGGGGATGGCATCAGCGCGAAACCCGTCGACTCCCTGGCTTAACCAGTACATAAGGATTCGGGTCATTTCCAGCAGCACCTGCGGGTTACGGTAGTTCAAATCGGGCTGAAACTCAAAAAAGCGGTGGAAAAAATACCAGTCACCGTCTTTTTCCCAGTTGCTGTTGACCATCCCTTTGAATAAAAGGCGGGTCTCCGTGTATTTATTTTTGTCCTTGTTCCAAAGATAGTAATCGCGGTAGGGATTCTGTGGTGATTTCCGCGACTCCCGGAACCATTGGTGCTGGTCTGAGGTGTGGTTCATGGCAACATCGAAGATAACCCGCAGATCATACTCATGTGCTTTTTGGAGGAAATGACGAAAACGCTGCTCCCTCTCCTTGTCGGAGGCTTCATCGCTAAGTCCCAGCAGAGAACGCCGAACGCGATCGTACCGGCTAATATCGAAACCATCATCTTTCATTGGCGACTCAAGGATGGGTAATAGCCATAGGCAATTGACGCCTAAATCGGCCAGGTAGGGTAGTTTTTCTTCCAGTCCCGCAAAATCCGTATTGAAAAGGTCAACGTACAGGGAATACACAATGGCATCTTTATACCATTTTTCCTTGAGAGAAGCAATATCGTTAGCCTTTTTAAACCGTTCCAGTTCATCGATAAAATTTTCCAGGAGCTCTTCCCTGAAGTCGCCAAAAAGGTCCTTCCAGATTGTGGAGAGCTTTTTGTTCACAGTATGCCTTTTCATGTGTCGTTTTATTCTTATTTTTATTCATTAATAAAAGTGCTCTGAATCAGCTTTCAAAGATAATAAATCTTCATACCTTTTGAGGTGTAAGATCAGCAAGAGTTTAAAAGTAATGTATTGTGATAGAAAAAGATAAGACAAGGATTTTATATGCTAAAAGCTGTTGCAAACGTTTGCAGCTGCTGGGTTTATTGGTTATTAGTCAGCTTTTATTTTACACGGGATATACCCAGAACGGGGCAACGTTTTCTTTGCCTGATGGGCAATCGAAAGTGGAGATACCTTTTGAAAATCATAATAACTTAATCATACTCCAGTTAAAAATAGGCAGACAAATCAATTCCCGGTTTATTCTGGATAGCGGGGCGGAAAATACGGTGCTTATCCAAAAAGTAATCGGGGATATCCTTGATTTGGAGTATACCCAGGAATATACCATAGGTGGTGCCGGAACAAAAGACAATATCAAGGCCTACCGGGCCAGGGATGTAATCATGAAGATTGAGGGATTGAAGGCCCGGCCAGTCGATATATTCGTATTGGAGGAGGATTACCTTCAGCTACCGCAATATCTTGGTATCAGAGTGCAGGGGATTCTGGGGCTGGACTTTTTTAAAAACCTGGTAGTTAGAATTGATTATGAAGATAGAAAACTGGTAGTGTATGACCCGGCGACTTTTGAAAAGCCCAGAAGATATAAGGGGGTGCCTGTCATAAAGGAAAAAGGGAAGCCCTATTTGAAGGGAAGACTGTGTGTTGAAGATGAGAAATGCCAAAAGGCTCGTTTTCTGATTGATACCGGAGCCAGCCATGCGATATTAGTGGAGATGAACGAACAGAACCAAATCTCTGTTCCCAGGCAACATATCGAAGGCTCATTAGGTCGGGGATTGTCGGGGGATATCCCGGGATATATCGGCCGTGTGGATTCCATAAATGTCGGAGGTTTTCAACTGGAAGAAGTGATAACTTCTTTTACCCGCCGCTATTCTAAGATACAACGAAAAGGCCGCGTAGGAACAATAGGTGGAGAGCTGCTGTCGCGCTTTGATGTTATTATCCACTTAAAAGAAAACATGATATATCTCAAGCCCTCCGAAAAATTTGATGAAAAGTTTGAACATAATATGAGTGGGTTACAGTTGATGGCTTTTGGAGAGGACTTGAACCGCTTAAAAGTGATTTATGTCAGGGATGGTTCGCCCGCGGACAAGGCAGGAGTGAAAGAAGGGGATGAGATACTGAAAATAAATTGGATTTGGGTGAACTGGTACTCCCTGAGCCATATTTATTCGATATTCAGAAGCCGGCAAAACAGAACTATCCGGCTGAAAATATTGCGCGGGGACGGGAAGAAGCGGGTCAAGTTTGATCTGAAGAGGATGATATAAATTATTATACCTTTATATTAATCTTAAAAAGTAGAAAGATATATGCGTCCGAAGAGGGAAAAACAACCTTTTGCCAGGCAATTTAGAAGATTACTATTACTTATCCTGTCAAGTATTATTTTGATAACAGGAGCGGTAGGTATCTACCTTGAGTATCGCAAGGCTTCTGAGGAAATTGATCGATATGAAAAACGGACTTTTACCGAGAAAAAACGTATGCTTGAAAACCAGGTGTACAAGGCGATTTCCCGTATGGAAGATGACCAAAGCAGTATTTATAAAGAAATGAGGAGGAAATTGAAAAAGCGCGTTTATGAGGCCCATGATCAAGCGAGGCACCTGTATAACAAATATCATGGTAATATCCCTGACTCTCAGTTGAAAAATATGATTATAGAGTCATTACGGCCAATGCGGTTTTTTAACAACAGAGGATACTATTTCATCGTCAATCTTGAGGGTACCGAATTATTGTATCCGGTACGCCCGGAAATGGAGGGAAAGAATGTGTTAAATATGAAGGACGAAAAAGAAAATCCAGTCATTAAAAACGAAATACAAACCGTTAGAGAGGATGGAGAGGGGTTTGTTGAAGCGTATTGGCCTGCACCGGAGATGCCGGATACCAGCTCATATAAGAAAACTTCTTTTGTTAAGCTCTTTGATCCCTATAACTGGTATATAGGGTGTGGCGATTATAAAATCAATATGGTGCAGGATGCCAAAGAAAAAGCTTTGGAGCGGTTATCAGAAATAAAGTATGGAGAAGGGGGGAATATTTTTGTTAACACATACGATGGAAGGGCCTTACTAATTCATTCCAAAAAGTATGATAGAGGAGATGATATCAGCGATATGACCGACCCCGACGGGGTGAAGATATTTCAAAAGGAACTTGAAAATGCCCGGAAAGAAGGGGGCGGATTTATACAGTACAAGTGGTACGAACCCAAGGAATATGAGTATGTGAGGAAGTTTACCTATGTGAACGGCTATGATAAGTGGCAATGGATAATAGGTGCCTGGACTGATATGGAAAAACTTCAACAAGATATTGCTAAGCAGAAAAAACAAATCAGACAGGAAGCTATAAAGCGCGTTATATTTTTGTTGGGAATCGTCACTTTTGTTTATCTCTTTATATTAATAATTGCCAACCGGTTTGGGAAGAAAATCTCAGATAATTTCCGGCAATTTGTTAATCAGTTGGAAAAGGCGTTGAAAAAAAATACTTTCATTGATAGTCATACTTTTGAGTTTGATGAATTTGAAAACCTTACACAAGCCACCAATAAGATTATCCACGATCGCAATAAAGCTGCCGATAAACTGGAGCAAAGCGAAGCTGAATTGAAGACCATATTTCAGCATGCCCCGATTATGATAGCAGGGGTAACCAAAGATGGAACATTTGAGATCTATAATGATCATGTGGAAAAGACGCTGGGTTATACAGGCGAAGAGCTAAAGAATTTTGAATATGCGGTTAAAGTTTTGATGAAGAATGAGGAGGAGGCGCAAAAAGCCATAGCTAATTTCAGGAAGAGACCCGGAAAGTTTAGCGAATATCGTTTGATAACCAAAGGTGGCTCCGAAAGAATACAGTATTGGGCTAGTTTTAGCTTGTTTGAAGATAAGACCATTATATTTGGCTATGATCTTACGGAGCTTAAGGAGGCGCAGGCTAAGCTACAGCAAAATGAGGAAGAGCTGAAAAAGCTTAATGCCACCAAGGACAAGTTCTTTTCCATTATAGCCCATGACTTGAAAAACCCGCTCAATGCCCTCAGTGGTTTTGCCGATTTGCTTAAGGAAGAGTATGATAACTATGATGAGGAGGAGAGGAAGGAAATGATTAAAAACATAATCACTTCCACCGATAATATGGCAAAATTGCTTCAGAATTTGCTGGAATGGTCCCGTTCCCAAATGGGCCGGCTGTCTTTCAACCCGGTAGCCTTCCAGCCCGGGGAGATTATTAAAGAAAACATCGAATTGATGAAATCTCAGGCTGCCCACAAACAGATTCAATTAAACTATGAAAAAACGGCGGAACCACAACCGGTCTATGCGGATAAAAAAATGATTTCCACCGTGCTGCGGAATATCATATCCAACGCCATCAAGTTTTCCTATCCGAATGGCAAAATAACTATACGTGCCGAACAAGAAGACAATAATTGCCGGGTGGATATAGAAGACAACGGAATAGGAATGACAGAAGAAGAGAAAGATAAAATTTTTGATGTGGGCGAAAAATTTAAAAAAACAGGGACCTCTGATGAAAAGGGCACCGGGTTAGGTTTAATCCTGGTGAAAGAATTTGTTGAAAAGAACAATGGAACGATCCATGTTGAATCCACTCCTAATCAGGGGACTACTTTTTCGTTCACCTTGCCTTTATCAGAGAATGAATAATTTTTATCAAATTTAAATTGAAGGCTTGATTGGCTTTAATATCCAATTATAATTGATTTTCCCACAAGGAGGTTTGTCTGCTGGATATACCTGTTTATTAACGAACCATTTTTGTATTTATTTAGCTTTCTGCTTACTTTTGAAATACCGGCTTTAAATCATTGTAGTTATGAGCAAAACCCCATTAATTCTAATTTTTATATTAGTTTCTTTTTCATGCTTTGCAGAGGAAATAAAAAATTTGCCTGATTCATTGAAGGAGAATGCTTCCGTCGTGACGAAAGACTATCATCTTCATATGGAGATTAAAGACCTTGATAGGGTCACTTATACCGTTACGCATATTATCACCGTATTAAAACCAAAAGGGGATAGTAAGGCTACCTTGAAAGTTTTTTATGACGACAGCCGGAAAGTGAGGTATGTGCATGGGAGGATTTATGATGCGAAAGGGAAGAAATTGAGGAAGCTTAAGTATGATGAAATCCATGATGTAAGCGCTATTTCCGATGGTACGCTGTTTTCTGACAGCCGCGCTAAAGTAGCGATACCCGCCGCAAAAAGCTATCCATATACGGTAAAATACAAATACAGCGTAAAAATGAAAGATGTTTTCGATATCCCTGATTGGATACCGGTGACAAACTTCGGCGAATCCATTGATAATGCCACCCTTGAAGTAACTAATGATAGCGATACGAAATTGAAATTCAAACCAGTGAATTTATCCGCAGCACATGAGTTTGAAGTTTCCGAAGAAGGGGAGAATAAACTTAAAGCCACTTTAAAGGGCGTTAAAGCCATTGAGGATGAGCCGTATTCTCCTTCCGTTTTTGAAAGGGTGCCTTACATTCGCCTCTCCCTGGCGGATTTTGAATACGATGGTTACCGGGGTAGCTTAAAAAGTTGACGGGAAATGGGACTTTGGAACAAAAAGCTCCAAAAGGAAAGAGATGATTTGCCTGAGGCTACACGCCAAAAGATAAAAGAGTTGACTTCCGGATTAGAATCTAATCGTTCAAAAGTTAAAGCTGTTTACAGGTATATGCAAAATCATTGCCGCTATGTGAGTATTCAGCTTGGCATTGGCGGCTGGCAACCCTTTGAGGCCTCATTTGTAGATAGCAAAGGATATGGGGATTGCAAGGCATTAACTTATTATACCAAATCGCTCCTGGAGGTAATAAACATCCCTTCATATTACACCCTAATATACGGAGGGAATCCCCGGCGAAAAGTGGATACGGCTTTTCCTTCTAACCAGTTTAACCATGTGATACTGACGCTACCTCTCCAAAAGGATACGATATGGCTGGAATGTACGGATATGCAACAACCTTTTGATTACCTAGGTACTTTTACCCACGACCGCTACGCCCTTATGGTTACCTCTGATGGTGGGCAGATCATTCGCACCCCATCTTATCCCGTAGATTCAAACACGCTCAAACGTGAAGGATACTTTCGGATAGGAAAAAGCGGAACAATTTCAGGCCGGATAAAATCCCGCTTTTCCGGGCTCCAATACGAATTGCTTGAAAACTCGCTAAATAAGAGTGAAGATGACCTTAAAAAGGAGTTTTATCAAAAGGCTCCTTTTTCGGGGTTTTCTATAGATGAGATTGACGTGGAAGCTGATAAATCCATGCCATCCATAGAAAGAACCCTATCCCTGGAAGTAGAGAATTATGCCAGTAAAACCGGGAAAAGACTTTTTCTTCAGCCCAATCTGATGAATATCTTCTCAAAGAACTTGAAGAAAAATGGAAAAAGGCAGAGTACGATTTCAATCAATATACCCTGGTTTGATGTCGATTCGATAAGATATAAGCTCCCGGAAGGATATAAAGTGGAGTATATGCCTGAATCAAGAACCAGGGAAACAAAATACGGGGCTTATGAAATCCGGTTTTACCGGGAAAAAGATTTTTTGGTATTTGTACGCCGTTTTAAGCGATACCAGGGAGAATACTCCTCCGAGGACTATCCGGGCTTTGCATCTTTTATGAATTTCGTTTCCCGGGCAGACCAGGAAAAAATAGTGCTCGTGGAAGAAAATAATTAGGATAGTTTTTTATTGAAAATCAATTTAATAAAGAAAAATATAGAATTTTAAAAACCAAACTTATGAAACGACTAACTAAATTACTGATTATTTCAATACTCCCCCTTTGCTTGATGAGTGCTACCAACTCATACGGTAGTGATGATAAATTTAAAGTTGGAGATGTAAATAGGGCAGAGCTGGAAATGAAGCAGCATGAAACATTTCCTGATGCTAAAGCTGTGATTCTACGGGAAGAGGGAAACTCATTTGTTGAAGTAAATAGCCGCGGTAGCATTAAAGTGGTACACGAAAGACATGTTCGTATTAAATTTTTTAAAAAGGAAGGTTTTGAACATGCGGAGTTCAATATCCCTCTTTACCAAGGGCGAAAGTCAAACGACGAGGATTTGGTACGGGTTAAGGCCTACACTTTTAATATCAAAGACGGCGACATTGACAAGACCAGGTTTCGCAAGAGAAATGTAGTTACAGATGAGAAATCGGAGCGCTGGAGTGTTGAAAAGTTTACTATGCCGAAGGTCAGAGAAGGTTCTGTGATTGATGTGTATTATAAAAAGACATCTCCTTATATTTATAACTTTGAGGATTGGCAATTTCAGCATGAAATCCCTACTGTATTAACCAGGTACAAAGCCCTGATACCTAAATGGTATACTTATAACATTAATGTTAAAGGGTATGAAAATGTAGAAGCCATGCCGGTAAAAAACACTATGGAATGGTTGTATTTCAACGGTCAGCGGATGCAGGAAAAATTTAAGGAATACAGGTATGAGGCCACAAATGTACCGGCAATGAAAGAAGAACCATACATGACCACAAAAGAAAATTTTATCACCGAAGTCACTTTCGAGCTGCAGAGTGTGCATTATCCCGGTGATAATTTTGAATTTTATTCCCGGAGCTGGAAGGATGTAAGCAAGGAGCTGCTGAACAGCAGTGATTTTGGACGGCAAATCACACGTAATCATCTGAGGAAAGAAGCTAAAAAGATTGCCGGGGTCACTTCCGATAAGCTGCAGCAAGCATTGATGGCACGGAATTTTATCGCCGGGGCCATGAATTTCAACGGGACTAACCGCCTTATGCCCAAAAATGGAAATATCAAAAGAAGCTATAAGGATAAAAAAGGTAATTCGGCCGATATTAACATGAACCTGATTGCCTTGTTAAATAAAATGGATATAGATGTAAAACCGGCAGTTCTTAGCACACGGCAGCATGGATATATTTTTCCGGCACATGCCACCGTAGAAGACTTAAACTATGTACTGGCCGCAGTTACTGTTGGAAACAGGCGGATCCTTCTGGATGCTACCGAACCTACGTTATCTCCGGAGATGTTACCTAAAAAATGTTTGAATGGGCGGGCGGTGATCCTGGATGAAGAGAAGCCTCAATTGGTTGATGTTTTAAGAAATGAAAATTACACTGCGAATAATAATATTATGGTAACGCTTGATAGCGATAGTATAATTGGGGAGTGTCGTGTGAAATATTCCGGTTTAATGGCCCATGAGCGCCGAAAAGCTTTTAAACGCAGCGGGAAAGAGGCCTTTTCCGATGATATTATAGAAAGCTCTGATGGTATGATGATTTCAGAAATGAATTTTGAAAATGTGGACTCTCTCCATAAGTCGATGATAATGGATATGAAGTTCCGTGAAAAAGTGAATCATCAGGGGGCTGATATGTTGTATATTGATGCCATGTATGGAGATTATATCGATGAAAATCCTTTCAAATTGAAGAATCGTAAATTTCCTGTGGATTTTGCATGTCCTCGTAAATACCAATACCGGATTATAGTCAGCTTGCCGGAAGGTTATAATGCCCATTCTTTACCGGAGCCGGCTGTGGTGACTTTGCCCGGCGAATCAGCCACTTTCGAGTACCTTGCAAAACCGGTAAGGAATAATATTATCATTCAAACTACCCTGGATATCGAACAAGTTACTTATACCCAGCAGGACTATCCGCTTATTAAGAAGCTTTTCCAGAAAATGGTGGATAAGTATGAGGAGAAGATTGTCCTGAAGAAGGAAGAATAAATGGATTTAACTGTTTTAATTAAATGAGGTAACCGCTGATTTTTTATATTTTTATAGGCTAAATTATAAAAGTAGAGCGGTATGAAAAGATTGGCTTTAGTTACCCTGTTTGTTTTTACTCAAATACTTCTTGCAACGGCCGTGAGCCAGCTTAAACATGTTGAGCCGCCTTTTTGGTGGGTGGGGATGCAGAATAACTCTTTACAATTGTTGATACATGGTGAAGATGTGGGCTATAGTACACCACAGTTGGATTATGACGGGGTAGCGCTCAAAAAGACGATAAAGGTGGAGAATCCCAACTACCTGTTTTTAAACCTGGAGATTGCTCCGGATGCTAAAGCAGGGAATTTTGAGATAGATTTTAAAAAGAATGGTCAAAACATATATTCCTATACCTACGAGTTAAGAGCCAGGGAGGCTGGTTCTGCAGAGCGTCACGGTTTCAGTAATAGTGATATCATTTACCTGCTAATGCCCGACCGGTTTGCGAATGGGAATCCAGAAAATGATTCACAGCCCGGAATGCTGGAAAAGGCTAATCGCTCAAAGCCTGAAGGACGCCATGGAGGCGACCTCCAGGGCATAATCAATCATCTCGATTACTTCAATGATTTAGGAGTGACTTCTTTATGGCTTAATCCTTTCCTTGAGAATAACCAGGCGGCATACACTTACCATGGGTATGCTATAAGCGATTACTACCGCGTTGACCCGCGGATGGGCTCGAATGAAAAGTTTAAAACGCTTGTGGATAAAGCCCATTCCAAAGGCCTGAAAGTGATTCAGGATATGATTTTTAACCATTGCGGCAGCGGGCATTGGTGGATGGATGATTTGCCTATGGAAAGCTGGGTGCACCAGTTCCCCGAATATACCAGCTCCAATTACCGGGCTTCTACCGCTGTTGATCCCCATGCTTCTGAATATGACTTGCGAAAAATGAAGGACGGGTGGTTTGATAAAAATATGCCCGATTTAAACCAGGAAAATGATTTGCTGGCCACCTACCTGATTCAAAACAGCATCTGGTGGATAGAATACGCCGGGATTGACGGCATACGGATGGATACACAACCATACCCGGATGAGAACTTTATGGCCAACTGGGCTGAGCGGGTCATGAACGAATATCCTGATTTTTCCATTGTAGGGGAGGCCTGGATTGAGTATCCTTCCATGGTTGCTTACTACCAGGGAGGAAAAAACAATTTTAATGGTTATGATTCCCACCTGTCCCATGTTTTTGATTTTCCCGGCCAGTATGCCGTAAGTAGTGCTTTTAATGAAGAAAATGGCTGGAATACCGGCGTAGCAAAAATTTATGATGTGCTTGCCAGGGATTTTCTCTATCCGAGACCCCACGATTTAGTGGTTTTTGCCGATAATCACGATCTGTCGCGTCTTTACAGCGTCTATCACAATAATTCTGATAAGATGAAAATGGCGCTGACTTATGTCCTTACCACACGCGGGGTGCCCTCCCTTCTTTATGGTACCGAGATCCTTATGGAAGGCTATGAGCATGATGGCCATGGAAAAATGCGGAAAGACTTCCCGGGTGGCTGGGAAAGTGATGAGCGAAACGCTTTTACACAAAGCGGAAGAACGGAAAAGGAAAATGACATGTTCGACCATATCAAAAGGCTGGCTGAATACAGAACTGCCAATAAGGTGATGCAAACCGGTAAGCTGACACAGTTTATCCCGAAAAACGGGACTTATGTGTATTTCCGTCATAATGATCAAAATGCGGTAATGGTAGTATTTAACAATACGGATGAACAAAAACTTCTGGAAACGGCCCGTTTTGATGAAATAATGGCCGGTTATGACACCGGGGTGAATATCCTGATGAAAGGGGAAAAGCTGAACAATCTTGATCAAATCGAACTCAAACCACGCCATGCGAAAGTCCTGGAATTACATTAATATGCAAAGATTTTTTTTGATAGTAATAGTAGCTGCTCTGGCTTTGAAAGCGTCGGGACAACCCGACCAACCCGGCATGGGGGTGCTTTATGCCGATCATCTGATTCCGCGTTTTGAAGTGCTTATCGATCAGGATTCGCTGGATGCCCTCTATGAAAACCCGCACGAAAATCATGAATACCCGGCTACCTTTGTTTTTAAAAACGGCTATATTACCGATACCGTGGAGAACGTAGGATTCCGGTTTCGGGGTAATACTTCTCTATATGCCAATAAAAAATCCTTCAGGGTCTCCTTCAATACGTTTGAAGACGGCCGATCATACAGGGGTGTAGAAAAACTCGATATCAACGGGCAGCATAACGATCCTTCAGTGATTCGCTCAAAACTGGCATGGGATACCTTCAGGGAGATGGGAATCCCCGCCCCCCGCTCCAATCATGTGGAAATGTACATCAATGGAGAATATTACGGCATTTATATCAATGAAGAAAACATTGATGAGAAGTTTACCATGAAAAGATTCGGGAATAATCACGGGAATCTTTACAAATGCACTTACCCGGCTGATCTGGATTATATCGATGATAACCCCGAGGTCTATAAAATGGAAAGTGACGGGGAAAGAGTGTATGAGTTGAAAAACAATCATTACGCCGATGACTATTCCGATTTGGCGGAGTTTATAAAAGTTCTTAATCAAACACCCCTGTCCGAGCTCTCCTGTGCGCTGGATACCCTTTTTAACGTTCAGCAATACCTTAAGGTGATGGCCGTAGATGTTTATACGGGTAACTGGGATGGGTACATCTATAACAAAAACAATTTTTATCTCTATCACAATCAAGCTACCGGACGCTTTGAATACATCCCCTATGATGTGGATAACACCTTCGGTATTTCCTGGCAGGATACCGATTGGAAAGACCGCAATATATACGAATGGTCACCGGATGCAGGGGATGAGCCTCGTCCGCTGTATAACAGAATTTTACAGGTGGATAAATACCGGGATCAATTTTCTTCCTATTATGAAAAACTTGTTACCGAAGTAATGCCCCCCGATTCACTGATTGAAAAGATGGGAATCATTAAGGAGGGGATTCGCCCGTTTATCCAGTTAGATCCGCTTTATCCCCAGGATTATGGATTTACTATGCAGGATTTTGACAGCTCTTACTATGGTCCCCTGGGCGCCCACGTGAAGGCAGGGTTGAAGCCGTTTTTTGAAGACAGAGCCGCTTCGGGGTTGAATCAACTGGAAGAGTATGAAAATATACCTGTTTTCAATTATGCAGGTCACAATCATCCCCGTATTTATGAGGAGCTGACCATCACCGTGAGGGCAGACAATACCGGCGGAAAGGATGTAGTGTTAGTTTATAGGGTGAATGACGGGAGCCAGGAAACAAAAATAATGTGGGATGACGGCGCACATAACGACGGCGAGGCCAATGACGGGATTTTTGGCTGTACCTTTGAGCCTTTTCTTGAACCCACCCAATTTGATTACCAGGTAAAAGGCACCGGTAGCGAGGCCTCTCTTTATCCCTGCGCCCCCCTTCATTTGGAAATAGCAGAAGACGGGAACCCGGAATTGTATATCAATGAGTTTATGGCAAGTAATGCTACTTTCATAGAAGACCCTTACGGGGAATATGATGACTGGTTTGAAATTTATAATGGGGATGACCATGCCATATGGCTGGGTGATAAATATGTTACCGATGATTTCACAGAACGGGGGCAGTTTCGCTTGCCCGATTATGTGTTAGAACCTTCCGGGTTTGTGTTGATATGGGCCGATAATGATGATGAAGACCAGGGCTTTTTCCATGCTCCTTTCAGGTTGCGCCAGGGCGGCGAGCAAATAGGGATTTTCGGGCGGCCAGATGATGACTATCCGCTGATCGATAAGATTGCTTTTGGCCAGCAGCAAGCCGATAGCGCTTTCGGAAGACTCCCCAACGGGGCGGACAATTGGGAGGTGATGGGAATCAGGACACCGGGTTATTCTAATACAGCTATCGGTGTGGATGACGAGCCCGCTGATGACAGGAGATTTGCTGTATATCCCAACCCGGTTTCCGGGTCGGTGGTTCGTCTGTCCCACGAGTGCAGGGTTGAGGTTTATAGCATGACCGGGCAGCTTGTTAAACAGGCTGCTTTGACAAGAACTATAGATGTGAATAACCTGAAGAAGGGAGTTTATATTATCCGTAATAAGAAGGGTGAAACAATAAAGCTGATGGTAAGATGAAAGCGAGGAATCAAAGAATATTCACATTGAAGAACTTTTTTGCTTTTAATTAAAGTATTTGTTACCTTAGTAAAATATTATAAAATTAGAATAGAACCTTATCATGCTTGGATTCAATTACAAGAAGGCTGTACAAACCCTGAACTACTTTGCCATCAAAGAAGGTGGCTCAATTAATAAAATGAAGGCGATTAAACTTGTATGGCTTACAGATAGGTGGCATTTAAGAAAATATGGACGACCTATGTTAATGGATCATTATTATGCGATGAACTATGGGCCGGTACCTTCCAATACTGCAAACTTAGCTGATGAGAATATTTTCCTGGATGAACATGAAAAAGCATATCGTGACAAGTATTTAAAACCACAAAAAGATAGCCATATATTTTTATCAATAAAGAAACTGGATAATAATGTTTTTTCCAAAACAGATAAACTTGCTTTGAATAAGACTTATAATAGATTCGGAACGTATAATGAATTTGAATTATCCTCAATATCCCACAATTATCCTGAATGGAATCAATATAAGGAGATATTAAAAGAAGGCAAAGCAGCAAGAATAACCATCAATTATGCTGATTTTTTTAAAAATTCAGGACAGGACAGTGACTTTTTTGGATTGGATGATGAACATCTAAGCCTTTCTAAATCAATATTTGAAGAAAATCGTAGTATTTACGATAGTTTGAGTGTATGATACACTTTTCTGATGAATCGTTTTTCAAAGCATCTCTTCAAATCGGAACAGTATTCTACATGAAAAATGAGTCATTGGTTTATTCGGATCAACCTCATCCCCATATCGTCATTCATATCACAACAGATGAAATTATACTTCTAGGATGTACGACATCGCAAATAGATAAAAGAATCACCTTTAATACCTCAATATATCAAAGATATGCTTGATTCCTGAACAAAAAAAGCACGGCATCACTACCGCGCTTTTTTTTGAGCTTATAATTCGTTTTATTTTAGTCTCCAAAACTTACCCCGATTCCCCGGGCTGTCTTTATTAAAGCAGTATCCTGCGTTACCAGGTTGGGTTTGCTGATAGCTGCTTTCAGCGGTACGGAGGTGATATAGGGGTGGCGGTAGGATACCATGTGACCGAATTTTCCTTCCAGCACCATCTCAAAGGCTTTGTTTCCAAACTGGGCTGCCAGCACCCTGTCATAAGCTATCGGCACACCCCCACGCTGCAAGTGTCCCAACACCGTTTCCCGGACGTCATGTTCACATCCGGCTTCTTTTAGTTCATCGCGCAGGCGCCCGGCAGCTCCGGAGTATTTTTTATTGGCATATCCTACTTCACCGGTGTTTACAGCGGATTCCGTTCCGCCTTTAGGCTTAGCTCCTTCGGCAATCACAATATTTACGAAGCCACGTCCTTTATGGAAACGGGATTCTATTTTATCATTTACTTTTTTCGGATCATAGGGGATTTCCGGTATCAGGCACACCTCTGCCCCGCCGGCTACTGCTGCATTCATGGCTATCCATCCGGCATCGCGCCCCATAACTTCCAGGATAATCACACGGTTGTGGCTGGCGGCCGTTGTTACCAGCTTATCCACAGCATCGGTGGCTACCTGCACTGCCGTTTGAAAACCAAAAGTAGAGTCCGTATTCGATACATCATTATCGATGGTTTTGGGGACCCCTATCACGTTAAGTCCTTTTTCATAAAGCGTCTGGGAGATACGTTGCGAACCGTCGCCACCGATATTAATGACCGAATCCACACCCAGTAGTTTCAATTTCTTGATCAATTCATCCGAACGGTCTACAGTTGTCCACGTGCCGTCTTTATTTTTAACGGGCCAGGCAAAAGGCCCCCCTTTATTGGTGGATTCCAAAATTGTTCCTCCCTGAAAGTGAATGCCCCGAACGGCATCATCATCCAGTACTTTGATTTCCTGAGGCTCATTGAGTACGCCGTTAAAGCCCTGCATACTCCCTATTACTTCCCAATCTTTTTCCTGCGAAGCACGTTTCACTACGGCTCGTATGACGGCATTCAATCCAGGGCAATCTCCGCCTCCTGTTAAAACCAAAACTCTTTTCATAATATCTTTCGTTTTTCTTCTTTTATCTGAATGATTCTCAATTGCAAAAATAATTAAATAAATCTATGACCAACGGCTATCTTTCTTTTGTAATTCCATGAAAGTAATAATTAATTCCCCTAAAATCAAATAAATAAGAAGTTAATTTTGAAGATCGCAAACCTTTGCATCAATTAGGTGAAGGAAACCACAAATAGTTATGTCATAATGCATTATCTTTGTTAGGCAACAGAATACAAAAATTATTAAAATGAAAAAAGCATCATTAGCATTAGTTATCCTGGCATCCCTGATTACATTTATCTCTTGTGGCGGCCAGGAAGGGGAAAAGCAACAGAAAGCTGATAGTCAAAGCAGTGACTGGCACAAAGACGCAACCATTTACGAAGTAAATATCAGGCAATATACCGAGGAAGGTACTTTTAGAGCTTTCCGGGAACATTTGCCCCGCCTCAAAAAATTGGGTGTGGACATTTTGTGGATTATGCCCATTCATCCTATAGGAGAAAAAAATCGTAAGGGAAAATTAGGGAGCTATTATTCGGTGAAAGACTACAAAGGTGTTAACCCCGAATTCGGCGATAAAGAAGATTTTCGAAAATTAGTCAAAGAAGTTCATGAAAAAGATATGTATATTATTCTTGATTGGGTTGCTAATCACACGGCCTGGGATCACTCCTGGGTGAAGGAGCATCCCGAATGGTATACCAAAGATAGTGCCGGTAATATGGTTAGCCCTCACGATTGGTCAGATGTGGTGGACTTGAACTATGATAAACAGGGTGTGAGAAATGCTATGCGTGATGCGATGACATACTGGGTGGAAGATTTTAATATTGATGGTTACCGCTGTGATGTGGCGGGTATGGTACCAACCGATTTTTGGGAAAACACGGCCAAAGAGCTGGAAGCTATAAAACCGGTGTTTATGTTAGCTGAAGATGAGGGTGAGGTAGAACTCCTTGATAACGCCTTTGATATGCATTATGGATGGGAGTTTCATCATTTGATGAATCAAATTGCCCAGGGAGAAGCAAATGCTGAGGTGCTTCCTGAATATTTTGCCAAAACAGATTCCTTGCTGGACGATGATGATATTAAAATGAATTTCCTCACCAATCATGATGAGAATTCATGGAATGGAACCATTGAAGAACGATTGGGAGAAGCTCATAAAGCTCTGGCCGTACTTTCGTATACAGTCCCGGGAATGCCCTTAATTTATACCGGACAAGAGATTGGGCTGGATAAGAGGCTGGAATTTTTCAAAAGAGACCCGGTACAATGGAAAAATGATCCGCTTGAGGATATCTATGCTGAATTAAATACCCTTAAAGAGGAAAACGAAGCTTTATGGGCACCCGATTATGGTGGGGAGTTTAAAATTCTTGAGACCAATCATCCTGAAAAAGCTTTTGCTTATACCCGTAAAAAAGATGGCAACCAGGTGAGTGTTGTGCTCAATTTATCCGGGAATCCCCTGGATATTAAGACGGATATCACCGGGAAGTATAAAAATTACTTCTCCGGCGAAATGATTACGACCGACGGTACTTTTGCCATGCCTTCATGGGGGTATGAAATTTTAATACGAGAATAATCGTTATTTAGCTGTTTTATAATGAACGAAAGGGTCTCTGCCTATCATTCTTTAAGTCAATCGCTTGGTAACCTTATCCGCTTCGCGCGGTATCAGCAGTCTTTATTGCTGGAGACAGACCGGGGAAGAGCCAGGGTAACGGTTTACAGTCAGGGAGTGATTCGAATTCAAGCCTCCCGGCAAGATTTCGCAGAGACCCCATCTTATTCTGTAGTGGCCTCCCCCGCAACTACGTATTATAGTATAGAAGAAAAGTCAGCTTGTTATATTCTGAAAACGAATGCTTTGCAGCTTAGTATCACCAAAAGCCCGGTTCGTTTTGATTTTTTGACTCTCGAAGGGGAGGTAATTAATCAGGATGATCCGGGCCTTGGTATTTCATGGCTGGGGGAAGAAGTAGGAGCTTATAAGACTTTACAGCAAGAGGAGCGGTTTATAGGCCTGGGAGAAAAAACCGGCCCGTTAGATCGCAGAGGAGCAGCCTTTGTCAACTGGAATACCGATAATCCCAACCATCAGCCCGGCGATGATCCGTTGTATGTCTCTATTCCTTTTTATATCGGAATTCACAATGGTCTTAACTATGGTATCTTTTTCGATAATTCACACCTGACGCGTTTTAATTTCGGGGCTTCCAACAATCGCTTTTCCTCTTTTACAGCGGAGGCCGGTGAGATGGATTACTACTTTATTTTTCATAAGACAGTCAGCAATATCATTGGCACATACACCTGGCTTACAGGCCGGATGCCTATGCCGCCAAAGTGGGCCCTGGGCTATCAGCAGTGCCGCTGGAGCTATTATCCCGACAGTGAGATATTGTCTATCGCCCGCACATTCCGTGAGAAGAATATCCCCGCCGATGTGATTTATTTTGACATTGATCATATGAAGGACTATAAGTTGTTTAGCTGGAGCGGAAAAAATTTTCCGCGTCCGTCGGAAACTATCGGCAAACTGCGTGAGATGGATTTTCACAGTGCCGTTATTGTTGATCCGGGAGTGAAGATAGAAAAAGATTACCCGCTATACGAATCGGGGGTAGCCGAAGATGTTTTCATCAAATATCCCGATGGGAGTAACTATGCGGCCGAAGTATGGCCCGGATGGTGCCA
>JAIPBX010000094.1 GCA_021738485.1 Bacteroidales bacterium
CTGAAGAAAGAAGGCTTCCATAACTTTATGATCGATTTAAGCAAAATCAAACCTTCGCAGAATCGATTCAACACCCTGCTGAAACGGCTTCTGCAAGGCGAGCAGGTGCAACCTTCCAGCAACTTTAATTTCGGACGGGAGTTGAAGTAGAGAGGAACTGGTGATTGGTTGATTGATTAATTGGTAATGAGTATCTTTGTTAAAAAGTAAATCAAATGGAATATTTAACCGATAGAATCACAATTGATGAAAAAGTCTGTAATGGAAAACCTACCATAAGGGGGAAAAGAATTACAGTGAATACGATTTTGGAATTTCTTGGCGCAGGAGATTCTTCCGAGGAAATCCTTAAACAATACCCGAGCCTTGAAAAAGAGGATATTTCTGCTTGTTTGAAATTCGCCGCCAATCTAATGAATAAGAATTATACGATCAAACCGGTAGCATAATGGCTAAATATCTGATTGATGCTAATTTACCCTACCTTTTTAGCTTGTGGAAAAGTAGTGATTTTCTCCATGTTTTTGATATAGATGATGAATTAAGTGATGAAGAAATCTGGAATTACGCTATGAAAAATTCTCTGACCATAATTACAAAAGATGCAGATTTTTCAAATAAGATAATTTTTAAGACACCTCCACCAAAGGTTATACATCTTAAAATAGGAAACATGAAAATGAAAGAGTTTCACAGTTTTCTTCAAAAAAACTGGAGCGAAATTGAAAGCATTTCGCAGAAACATAAATTAACAAATGTTTATATAGACAGAATAGAAGGTTTAGACTAATAACTCAAAATTATTAAATAAAAATCCAATCGTAAACTCACTCTCCCACCTCCGGCAGTAACTCGTCCTTCACCCACTTAAATTTTGGCGCTACGTCCAAAGCTTTTTGATACGTCTTGCGAGCCATGGAGGTTTTGCCATCGGCTTCCAGCGCTTTGCCATGCCATACCAGCGCATTAAGATACAACCATTTGGGGAATTCATCCTGACGGCGCTCGAATAACCTGACCGCTTTGCCGAAGTAGCGGGTGGCTTTCTCGTAGCTTCCGCCAAACATGCCGGGCATGTGGTAGTAAGCATTACCTTTCTCCATCCATGCCATGGGGTTGAGCGAATCGCACTCCATGGCTTCCCCAATATAATTCTGACCTTTTCTACCCAGAAACGGGGCTTTATAGGTCTTCAGGCCTATGCGATAACCTATCAATCCGGCTTTTACGGCATATGCCTTCGAACAGTGGAGGGTATTTTGCAGGGCTTCGGCGTTATCTTCAGCTTTCTCTAGTAATTGTTCGGCCTGGTCTTCCTTTTCTTCACCCATCAGATAACCGATGTAGCCGTATTGGCTGATTGTCAGGTAGAGTAACAAGCTATCCGAAGGCTGTTGGCTGTACTGATTTTCAATGGATGTAAGAGCTCCTCGCCATAGCGACATCCGGTCCTCCACATAAGCTTCAGTGATTTGCTTCTCGTAGCCGGCAATGGTTTGCCCGCTCAAAGAATTCCACGGTAAAAATGATATCAGTAACAGCACAAAATATTTCATAACACTACGATTTTATGGTTCTTCCTTTCCAGGAGGTTTTTCCTGAAAAGCGATTTTTTAATGATTTTAGTGAAATATGCAGCAATGAAACAACTTGCAGCGGAGCCAAAATGACATTTGTTATAACCCCTTGGCTTGATGCAGCGCTGACCACAACACGATTCAGAATGACTAATCCCAGGTAAATCAGCAAACCTATTTCTCCGTAGCTTACCCACACAGGAATAAAGCCAAGGGTAACGATTACAACAAACAAACCCATAACAAGATGACTGTTTCCAAAGTAGGCGTGAACATTACGCGAGAAACCTTTGACGGCTTCCCCATAGGTTTCATACATACGGCATCGAATGGAATCATCACCCAGTAAAGTTAGGATACAGTAACCCCGGGTTTTCATGGTTCTGGCAATTTCGATGTCTTCCACGGCGACTGACTTCAATTGCTCATGCCACTGATTTTGCTGATAGGTTTCCACATCAAACAGCATAAACTGACCGTTGGCTGCAGCAAGAGAGGGAAATTTCAGTATCCTGACCAGCGGTAAAGGGAGCAGACTCACCAAAATCCAGTTCATGATCGGGACGGTTAATCGCTCACCAACCGACCTGATTTCCTGTTTCGGGAAAATGGAAAGCAGGTTTAGTTTTTTCTTTTGTAAAAAAGACAGGCTTTTGGATAAAAGCTTTTCTCCTGCCCTGACATCCGCATCAAGGAATAGAAGGTAGTCTCCTCCTGCCTCCCGGGCCAATTGGTAACATGCGTGATTTTTCCCGTTCCACCCTTCAGGTAGCGTCTCACCGGCAATGTAGCGGAAGTGTTTATTCTCATGCTCATACTGTTTGACAATATCCGGGGTCTTATCGTCCGACTGGTCATCATACACCAACACCTCAAATTGGGGGTAATCCTGCCGGCTCAAATCCGACAGCAAAGAGCCGATACTTCGCTCCTCATTGCGGGCCGGAATCAAAACAGAAATCATGGGTTGCTTCTCCGGCTGCTCGTCTTTTAGCCAGGGTTTTGACAAAAGATTCACCAGGCTGATGAAAGTCCGGACACCCAGAAAAATAAAAATGAACCAGGCAATGTATTCCATTTAACGTTTGAGCCTTATTGTTTTACCTATTAACAGCAAAGGATTGGGGATGTTTCAAGGAATGCCGGAAATAATGTCTTTTAGCCACTAATGCACGAATTAAAGACGAATATTTATTCGTGTATTCGTGGCGGTTTTAAATGTTGTTTTTTATGACGTCTGGACAAAACTGTTTATCCCAATCAACAGTTTATTACAATTTTGCTTTTTATATTAAACATTTTTATGTAATTTTGTTAAATGTAAACAACAAATTCTATGGAAGCGTTAAGAAAAAGACATCAGGCTTTAATTAGCAACATTTCCATGAGTTTCCAGCGGAGAGCTATAAAAACTCTTCCCTGGAATCAAAGGTTATTGGGGATAAAAGGATCTCGTGGTGTGGGAAAAACCACTTTGCTTTTGCAATACATCAAAAAACATTACGGAAATAGCAACGGGGCTTTGTATGTAACCCTTGATGATATCTATTTCTATGAAAACCGTCTGATTGATTTAGCAGATACCTTTGTAGCCAAAGGGGGTAAGCACCTTTTCGTCGATGAGGTGCACAAGTACGAAAACTGGGCGAATGAAATAAAAAATATCTATGATTATCATCCTGACTTAAAGATTGTATTTACCGGCTCGTCGCTGCTTGAAATTATAAGCTCTAAAGCTGACCTGAGTCGCAGAGCCATTGTTTATGGTCTGCCGGGCTTATCATTCAGGGAGTTTCTCGTTTTCAGACATAATATCAACTTTGAACCCATAGCCTTCAAAGAAATGATTGCTAACCATACACAGATTGCATTACAGATTTCTGAAACTGCAAAACCCCTGCAATACTTTGATGAATATTTAAAAGTGGGTTATTTCCCATTTTATGAGGGTGATAAGGACATTCACTATCATCGCCTGCAGGAGATAACCAATATGATTATTGAAATAGAGCTGCCACTCTTAAGGCGTACTGGAATCTCTAATATTCCAAAGGTTAAACAACTCTTATACATCATTAGTCGCTCTGCTCCATTCAAACCCAACATTAGTTCTTTAGCTCAAAAGACCAAGATTTCCCGGAATAGTCTCCTTGAATATTTTCACCATTTGAATGACGCGAATATCATCAATGCCGTCCAGAAAAATGTCCACGGAGTTAGTTTGTTGCAAAAACCGGATAAAGTCTACCTTGAAAACACCAACTTTGCTTATGCCCTAAGTCAGGAACGCCCGGATAAAGGAAGCTTGCGGGAAACTTTTTTCCTGAATCAGCTATCGACTCAGTATAAAGTGACTTACCCTGAAAAAGGTGACTTTCTGGTGGACGAGAAATACTTGTTTGAGGTTGGTGGCAAAACCAAAACCCGCAAGCAAATTGCCGGAGTGGATAACTCATTCGTTGCGGCTGATGACATCGCTTTTGGTGTGGAAAATACCATCCCGCTTTGGATGTTTGGGTTTTTGTATTAGATGCTGTTTGAGCCATTCTCCTTCGGCTAAGCGGATTGTGCCTATGGATAAAGGGTATGCTGTTTATTTAAGCTGAGGGTAGAGAGCTATTGCTAAAATCCAAAGCCGGGCCCCCTCACCTGTCCACATTATTCTTTTGCACCGCTTCCGCAAAAAAGATGTTATAGGCATCCTGCAGCTCAGGAGTGGAAGGAATTGCCTCGTAACTTAATTTTTGGAGGTAAACATCCAGCCGCGGCTGTTTCCAGGAAAAGTAATCGATGAGTGCAGCGCTAAAAACAACCTGGGGTTTGCCCTGTGATTTTTTAAGAATCGTTTCCACACCCTTTTCAAACTCAAATCTGCGGGTGTATTTGGTCTGAATTTCCCCTTGCGGAAACATCAGCACAAGGTTTCGCGAATCAGACAATAACTCCCCGGCATAGCTTAAGGATTCCACCAGCGACCGATCACCTTTTTTTATCGAGAAAGCGCCGGCCTTGTTTAGAAACATCCGGTTTTGGAGCTGGTCTTCCAGCATCATCACGTTGAAGCACCTTTGCCAGAGCCTGTTGTTGACTTCCACCATGATAAACCCGTCCCACCAGCTGAAATGATTGCCGATAACTAAAATGGCGTTGCCGTCGTCCTCAACGTCGCTATGAATCTCCATTTCACGAAAGTGGAAATGAAGCATTACACGGCTGTACCATTTAAAAAACCAGTCGAAGAAGGGTTTGTGACGGGCCTTTATCATGTCTGTTTGGATTTATACAACTGCCACCAGGGCGTATGCGGGGCATCATGGTGTTCGTAGTGATATCCGAAAAAATAACACGAAATCATGGCCAACAGATGATTCTTCTTTTGCGTGCGGGCCTTGTGCGGCTGCATCTGGTCGGTGTGCGGCTGCCGGTGCGGCAGATAGGTTCCGAAAAAGAACAGCTGCAACGTACCCAAAATCGCGGGAGTAATCCAGAAGACCACAATCGAAGGCTCCGCGATGCCTCCCAAATATTTTAGAAGATTGTAGATACCGGCCATAATCAAAATCTGCGTCACCGTCAGGTAGCGCCACACAAACATCCCCCACCACAGCCAGAAGTTCTGCGACTTAACGTAGTAATCCGGGTCTTTTTCCGTGGCCGGATACTTGTGATGCAGCCCGTGGTTTCTTTTAAGTTTTCCGTATGACAGCCCGGCAAACAGCAAAGCTGACAATAATCCCACTACATCATTTACTTTCCGGCTTTTGGAAACCGTGCCGTGCATGGCATCGTGACCGGTGATAAAAAGTCCGGTGTAGAGGTATGTCTGGATGAGCAGATGCACATACATCCAGGGGTTGTCAATGGCTACCGTTACGCCGGTAAGCACATAATACAAATGGGCACCCCAGGCTCCCATGACCAATATCGCAATTAAAATTCCCATATTTTATCCAAGTGTTATATTCAACAATAAAAAGAAAGCCAGTTGGATAGATAACAACGTTCCGGCAATCCTGTTTTGATATTTTATTCCTGTGGTATTCCAAATCATAAAGAAAACGAATGAGATGACCCACCAGGCGATGTAGTTCTGCAGGGGAATGGAGCCGTTGAGCCAGTACCAGAAATCAAGTTTCGGCGCTACCGGCTCAAGCAAAAGATCGTAGGCCAGCATGATAAAGGCCCCGACAAAACTTTTCAACAGCATCGAAACTTTCCAATCCTGCAAAAGATGATAAACCATATAAATTAAAACCAACCAGTTGAGACCAATCAGGAGCGGCGTCTCCCCTATCTTGAGGCCTAAGGCCGTCCCGTAATGATAATCTCCGAAAATTAATCCGCTCTGCACGCCAACCAATTCGACAAGAAAGCTGACAACAAATACCATCAAAAATACCAGAAACTGGTTGGGCCGGAACCTCTCATGAAAAAGGGTGAGTAAAACGGCAGCAAACAACAGGTTAAGCGGTGTTAAGTCGATAAAAAGTTCGCGGGAAAAGGACAGTGAAAGCCCCAGCAATCCCACCAAATAAATAATGACAATCAGCCATTTAGCATATCTTACCCTGTTTCTCATAATTTCCAGTCTTTCTTCACTTTTGATTCCATAATTTTGGCGGAAGCAAGGCAAAGCGGGATGCCCCCGCCCGGATGCACGCTTCCCCCTGTAAAATACAAATTTTTAAACTTCGTTGTTTTGTTTTTGTGCCGTAAAAAAGCCGCAAATTTATTGTTGCTGCTGTTCCCGTAAAGCGATCCTTTCCAGGAGCCCGTTTTGGATTCTATCGATCGCGGGTCGAGCCGTTCTTCAAAAAGGATTTTTTTACGGATGTCGATTCCCAAAACCCGGTTAATTTTTTCGATGATGTTTTGGCGGGCCTCCTCAATCAGGTGGTCCCAGTCCTGCCCGGCATTCGCGGGGGTATTAACCATCACAAACCAGTTTTCATGGCCGTCGGGCGCATCACTTTCCACTGCCTTTCGGCTGATAAAAACATAAACCGTCGGATCACCGGGCATGGCCTTTTCCGAAAAGATTTTTTCAAATTCCTTTTTGTAATCTTTGGAAAACAGGATATTGTGTACATCCAGGTTTTCATGTGTTCCTTGCACGCCCCAGTAAAAAATCATTGCCGATGAAGATCGCTCCTGCGAAAGCTGCTTCTGCGGAATCTCTTCTCCGGGAAGCATATGCTGATACAGCGTAAAAATATCCACGTCGCTAATCACTAAATCGTAATCATAAGTACCTTGTTCAGTAACAATCCCTTTAGCGACCGAAGCGTTAAGGTTGACCGAATTGACCTTTTCGGAAAAATGAAACTGTACCCCCTCATCCAGCGCCAGTTGATACAGCGAGTTTACAATGTCGTACATCCCCTTTTCCGGGAAAAACGCCCCGATGTTGTGTTCCAGGTGCGGGATAACCGCCAGCGTTCCGGGCGTCTGGTAAGGATCCGAACCGTTGTAGGTGGCATACCGATCAAAAAGCTGAACCGTCCGGGCGTCCTGAAAGTACGACTGATTCACCTCATGCATGGTTTTGCCGGTGTTCAGCTTGTTGATTCGCAGGGTGGCTCTCAGAAAATCTTTGGTGAAGACAGTCGAAAGCTCAAAAGGCTTGAAAATAAAATTATTGGCCGTCAGGTTGTAAACCGTTTCAGCGTCGTTAAGATATTTTCTCACCGCTTCGGCGCTGTCCGAGGTTTTGCGTTCAATTTCGTTGGCAAACATTTCCGGCTCATTGTAGGCATTGATTTCGGTTCCATCATCGTAAAAGTATTTGGTGATGACCGGGAGCGCTTTGTAGGAAAAATAATCTGAAGGATTTTTGCCGAAAAGTTCGAAAAGTTCATTCACCAGCGAGGGCAGCGTAAACAGCGAAGGGCCGGTATCAAACCGAAAACCTTCATTTCTGATTTCCGATATTTTTCCGCCCGGTTTGGATGCCGCTTCAAACACCTCCACGTCAAATCCCAAATGTCTAAGTCGCAAAGCCGATGCTATGCCGCCAATCCCGGCTCCGATTACCGCTGCCTTTTTTGTCATGTTTAACTTTTCGTTCAATTTTTATAACAAGACAAAACAGTGATTTGTTTGGATGAGAAAGGCGAATCGCTGACAAGGCCCGTAAATATCAATAATCATTTTTCAAAACGCAGCGGGATGGTCACCTAAAATCCTCAGGTCTCATTAAAAATTGCCACTAATTCACGAATTTAAGACGAATTGTTTTTACCTGAAAAGATTCAAAAAGCATTAGTTAATTCGTTAAGTATTCATGCGCGCCCTTGCCGGTCATACTTCCATTCGCGGCCAGAAGTGCGGATTTTAGTTGGTCAACCTGCGGCTTTGGGTGGTTTGGTTTGGATTTGTATTTTTCTGAAGAGCTATCTTACCAGAGCTACATCTACGTTAAAAAGTAAGCTAACGACGAAAGCGATTAAAACAGCGTATTAATAAAGAGGTTATCCGGCAGCCTACTTAAAACCTACCTTTGCATCAGCCTGACAGGTCCACCGGGTAACCTTATTGCATTCAATCGCTCCGGGGGTTCTATTCTTTAAGCCAGAAATCACTTACCCGGTAACTGACGGCCAAACCAAAATTCCAATATGAACCATTGTTATGGGCATAAGCTTTTTGTAATTCACCGTCGTTTACCCCATAATCATACTCTATCTGCGATACTTTGTCAAAACCGTTCAGGTAACCGGCATTTACTCCAACCAGGAAATCCTTTAACATAACAAACTCAAGCTGCAGGCCTGTTTCGAGCAACAAAAATGATTTTTTCAGATTCACATCCTCCGTATAGGTGGTACTTATTTTAATATCTTCCGTTTGCAGGGTTCCGCCACCATAGCCAAGACCATAGCCGTAATCCATGTTTATGGAGTAATGCACCCCGATTACAGGATTCAGGGTGATTCTTTTCTTTTTCAGATTGATTTTTGATTTCAACCGCAGCGGAAATTGGTAGGCTATAAACGAACTTCCGCCATACCCAAGGTTGGGCGATTCTACATTGTAACTATAGCCTTCCCAGTATTCTTTCTGGACAAAGCCGGTTTCAAGCATCAGAAATTCAGAAATTTCCTGACCGATAAAAAACCCCCACGAACCTGCAGGAAGAGTGGTTTCCCGGAGCATGTTGCCCGGGTCGGTAAATTCGTAAACATCATAGTTTAAAGCACCTCCAAATCCAAAAAATGTACTTCTCTGACCATAAGTGGTTGCTGTGGTAAGCAGTAGCACCACCAAAAGACTCATCAATTTTGTTCTCATCTGTAATGGGTTTAAGTTTGTTTAATCAAGAACGGAGGGACTTGCAGAAGATTGCGAAACCGCACATAAATAATTTATTAAAATATAAAGCATCTCACACATTGGCTACCCCCGCTGCAGACTTACCCAGAGAGGTGAAAAAGGCGCCGGAGAGCGCTAAAAGCAAAGCTCCGCAAAAAAACCACCGCAGCGGGCAGCGTTTTTTGCAAGCCTTTCTTCGGGAGACATTTTATATTAGGTGGTGTACAACCCCACAGACCAAAACAATAAAGAAGAATCCTTGAAAATATTGGGAAACCGGAAATATTTTTTTATTTTTAACGCATTGATTTAGGGATGACGCCGCATAAGTGTAGCAGAATGAAAAGCAGCCGCAAGGAAACATCGGGACCCCAACAAAAACAATAACGAATTATACGAATGTGACACACCGGAATTATTCAAATGAGAGAAGATGGGTTAATAGTTAGGTGTAATTAAAACAAAGTGAAAATGGAAGAACCTACATATAACATATATAGTCTTAATAAAGAAAGAGAGAAAATAATATGGAAAGAAGCAGTAATTGTTTTTGATTCTTCTGCTCTTTTGGATTTCTATTTTTTGCCAAAAAACACTAGAAAAAAAGTTTTTAAATTTTTTCGTAAAAAATTACAGGAAAGATTATGGATACCCTCCCATGTAAAGTTTGAATACAATAAAAATAGAGAAAAGATAATAAGGAAGCCTATTGTAGAGAACTATAAACCACTCAAAGATGTAAATTTAAAGAGAGTTAAAAAATCAATAAATGATATTGAGAATAATATCAATGACTTAAAAAACAAAACTAAAAAAGAAGATAAACATCCGCATTTGACACAAACCGAAATTGAGAGTTTTTTGCTTAAAATTGACTCATTTAAAAAAGAATCAGAAACATTTGAAGAAGCAATTGTAAAAAAAATAATCTCTGTTGAAAAAGATATTGATCTTTTGCCTTCAAATGATGATGTCCAAAATGCAATAAAGGAACTATTTAAAGTTGGCAGATATTATAGTTTTGCTGAAATCCTTGAAATTACAAAAGAAGGAAAGCATAGGTATGAATTTTCAATACCCCCTGGATATGAAGATGTAAAAGATAAGGAAAAAATAGGAACGCAAATATTTGGGGATTTAATTATTGAGGTGTTAATTTAGTTACTTATTTTAATCATTTGATAGGTAATTGGTTTGGCTCTGGACATTCGCTCAATGAGCCGGTGAAAAATGCTTGGCTTGAACAATGAACGGTTTAATCGAAAGCTGAACTCGTCCAAATATTTTGAGATGTGCTGTTCATGTACCCAAGAATAAACACTTCTTAACCAAGACTTAAGCTGATGTATGATAGTGTGTATCTGCTTCATGCTCCCTCCTTTATCTGAATATTTCTGCTCGATTTGATAGGTCTCGGCCAGCGGCCCATATCCCGTCCACTTGTCTGTCAATACTTGGGCATTGTCACCAATGTGGTCTTTGAATATGCTTTCAAGCGATTGGCTGGAATAGTCCACAATCTTTTGAAAGTAAGCCCTTTTGACTTTCCCTTCTTCGGTCAGCTCTACGGCACCTATCAGTTTCTTTTTACGGGTGTCTTTACTGCGTCCTTGTTTGAGCGTTTCTTTACCTCCATAAACAAACTCATCTACTTGAACAGCTCCTTCAAGAGGATGATTATGGCTGCTTTCCATGGCTTTCCTTACTTTGTGCATAAATCCCCATGCCGTGGGACGGCTTATCTCGTAACGCCTGGCTACTTGTGAAGACGACAAACCTTTAGTGGTTGCGCTCATCTCAAAAACAATCCCAAAAGCCTTACGCACACCAAAACGCACCCGGTGAAACAACGTTCCTGCTGTCGGGCTCTCTATGTGGTGGCACCTGTTACAATCTCTGGCGAGGTTCTTTTTACGAACCGTAAATTTATCATGTCCGCATTTTTTGCACTGATAGCCTTCATTCCATTTAATTTCAGCCAAATAGCTTAAACAGGCCTTATCATCCGGAAAAGCTTCATTGAACTTTATAATACTTTCTCCTTTGAACTCCATATGATTAGATTTTAATCAATTTCTTTTCTTCAAGATAAGTATTTATTTTTACACCTCAATTTAATTATTTGGAAGCAAATTTTAGAGTATGCCAGTAAGGTAAAGAAACCAATTATTTTTATTTGTGACGACTTAAAAGAAGATTGGTGTCATCTAAAAAAATCAACAGAAAAGCAAATAGAGAGTCCACGAGAAGAATTAATTGCTCTATTCTAAATAGGGGTTGATTTGAAAAAATCAACTGTCAATGTCATTAAAGAGGTTGTGAATATTAAAAAGGGCGAAGCCCTGATCCGTAAAAGCACAGCCCGCCCGTACCGAACGGGTACGTTCGGGCGGGGG
>JAIPBX010000017.1 GCA_021738485.1 Bacteroidales bacterium
CTTTGAGCTTGTGGGGGAGATGGCTCTTGGTTTGTATCCATTCATGGAAGGTGTCTTCATCCATTTGCTGATACTTGCCTATGGTGGCCCTGTCCAAACTCGTCTCCTGGCGAATCTGACTCTTATTGAGGCCTTTACTTGTGAGTTCTTGTACTTTGTACCACATCTTGATTTGTATTTTTCGTTTTTGTTTCATCGTCTTGGAGTATTAACCTTGGTGTATTTTTTCCAAAGGTCTTACTCTTTCCTTTTTGCTGATTTACTTTTGCCAAAAATTGCTGATTTACAATTGCGAAAATTTGACGATTGCAAGTTACTGCTTACATTAATAGATATCGTGTCGTAAAAACTACCGTAAAGCTTCCCTCTTAAAGCCTCCCTTTAGGGAGGTTTGGAGGGTGACACCTGGTAGCTTGAAACCAGCAAAAAAGCCGGCCTTCCATTTCAACTACCCACACCCCACCCCTAAATCCCCTGAAGGGGACTTGAAGAGGGATAGATAATTACCTCTTTTGTTTGATGAATAATATAAATAAGCTTTAATAGATATCGTGTCGTAAAAACTACCGTAAAGCTTCCCTCTTAAAGCCTCCCTTTCTCGCCTTCATTGCATTTCGGCGGGACGCTGTAGGGAGGTTTGGAGGGTGACACCTGGTAGCTTGAAACCAGCAAAAAAGCCGACCTTCCATTTCAACTTCCCGAACCCCACCCCTAAATCCCCTGAAGGGGACTTGAAGAAGGTTAGATTATTACTTCTTTTGTTTGATGAAAAAATAAATAAGCTTTAATAGATATCGTGTCGTAAAAACTACCGTAAAGCTTCCCTCTTAAAGCCTCCCTTCACCGCCTTCATTGCATTTCGGCGGGGCGCAGTAGGGAGGTTTAGAGGGTAAAACCGGGTAGCTTGAACCTACCAGAAATTCTTCATCCAATACGTGTCACCTTATCAACACCTTTCACTTTCAGCAATTTATGGAATAAGGCATCAAGATATTTGGTATCTGTCACAAAGACTTTTATATGCCCTACAAAAGTCCCTTTATTGCTGCTGAAAGACACCGATTGCATATTCACTTTCAGGTCGTTGGAAATCACCTCTGAAATGTTGTTGACCACTCCCAGTTCATCCTTGCCGGTAATACGTAATTCCGACAAATAGGAAGCTTCTTCATCGGGATTATACCACTTGGCATCGATAATGCGATAGCCGTACTTCTCCTTTAGTTGTTTGGCATTGGGGCAGTTGGTACGATGAATCTTTATTCCCTGGTCAACGGTAACAAACCCAAAAATGTCATCACCGAATACAGGCTTACAGCAATTAGCCATATGATAATCATTGATTCGTTCCCCGTCAATAAGCAGCGACGTCTTATCGGCTTTCCCCGATGGTTTTTTCTTTGGTGGGGCTTTATCCGTTTTGATTTCTTGCGCTGTTTCCCGGACTGGCTTTTGCGCCGGTTCATTGTCTGCTGCCAGGATTTTTTTCAAATCCGATATATCTATTTCCCGGCTACCGATACCCTGGTAGAGATCCTGGGCGGAGTTCAACTTATAATGCTGGATAAGGTCTTTAACAATGCGGTCATTAAACTCCATCTTCTGTTGACTAAGCTTACGTTGTAAGATGGCTTTGCCTTCATCCACATCTTTGTACTGGATCCTCCTGAGGGCCCTTCGAATCTTATTTTTTGTCCGGTTAGATTTCACAAAATTCACCCAATCGGGAGAGGGTTTCTGATTGTTGGCGGTGAGTATTTTAACCTGATCGCCATTCTGTAACTCATGCCGGATAGGGACATTCTTTCCGTTTACTATCGCGCCCATACACTTGTCACCCACTTTGGAATGGATTTGATAGGCAAAATCTAAAACCGTCGCGCCGGTGGATAATTTTTTCAGATCATTCTGAGGCGTAAACACAAAGATTGTATCCTTGTAGAGATCGATTTTCGCATGTTCTTTTCTATCCAGTTCGTTAGGATCAACTTGTTCCAGCATCTCCCGAATCGATTTCAGACGCTCTTCGTTGCTGTCCTGGCTTTCGCCTTCTTTATATTTCCAGTGCGCAGCTTGCCCTTTTTCGGCATTTTCGTCCATACGGCGGGTACGTATCTGCACCTCCACCCAACGGTTGCGGGGGCCTTTCACAGTAGTGTGAAGGGATTCATAGCCGGTGGCTTTCTTAGGCGTCGACACCCAATCTCTCAACCGGGTGGGATTCGGCTCATACTCATTGGTGATAAAAGAATAAACCCGCCAGCAATCCGTTTTTTCATCCTCGATAATATTATTAAGAATAATACGAATGGCAAACACATCATACACCCTCTCAAAGGGGACATTCTGGTTTTTCATTTTTTGCCAGATAGAATGTATGGATTTAGAGCGTCCTTTTATCTCAAAATCAAAACCATATTGTCTTAAAGCAGTTTCAATGGGTTGCGTAAATTCCCGGATATACTTAGCGCGGGCTTCTTTGGTTTCCCTGAGCTTCCGACTGATATCATTATATATCTCAGGGTACATCGAATACATGGCATTTTCTTCGAGTTCCGTTTTCAGGTTATAAAGCCCCAAACGGTGAGCCAGCGGTGCATATAAAAAGGAAGTCTCCTCCGCTGCGCGCTCCCTGGTTTTTTTATCCACTCCTTCAAGGGTACGCATTATATGAACGCGGTCGGCCAGTTTTAGTAGGATGACTCGTATATCCCCAGCCAGCGACAGCAGTAGATTCCTGAAATTCTCAGAGTATAAGGAGGGTTTTTCTACATATATGTCTGAAATCTTTTTAAAATCTCTGATTATCGAGGCCACGGTTGAACCGAAACGCTTCCCGATCTTATCAACAGAGACTTCACACACATAGGGGACGTTGTGTAACAGCGCGGCAATAACAGAGGTAGCCCCCAGTCCTATCTGATCTACCAATAAATGCGCCACTTCAAGGGGATGAAGAATATACAATTCATTGTCTTTCCTTCTTTTTTCGCCACAGTGCGACTCCAAAAACCGGTAAGCATCCTTCACTTTTTCTATTTCCTGCTCTGTTGTATGGGAATATAGGTCATCAAGCAATTGCCGGTATTTGGCTTCAAGCTTTTTTTGCTCTTCAGGTTCTATCATACGCCTTCTTCTTGTCAACAAAAATATATTAAAAAACGCCTGAAAAGCAATCTTTACAGGCGTTTTTTCCGCATCAACAAAGGTAATAATTATTCTTTGTCATCATCGGATGACTTTTTCCCGGAATCATCATCATCTTGTCCGATTTGTCCACTTTCATACCCGGACTGGGATGTATCCTCCGGTGGTTCGGAAATGGATTTTCTCATACTTGTATCTGCTTGAATATTTTCAAGGCGGTAATAATCCATAACGCCAAGATTTCCATTGACGAGGGCTTCCGAAACGGCTTTAGGAATTTGCTTTTCAGCTTGTATAACTTCTGCGCGGGCTTCCTGCGCTTTAGCTTTCATTTCCTGCTCCTGGGCCACTGCCATAGCTCTACGTTCCTCGGCTTTGGCCTGGGCAATGTTTTTATCAGCGTTAGCCTGGTCGATCTGCAGACCGGCCCCAATATTTTTACCAATATCAATATCGGCAATGTCAATTGAGAGAATTTCGTAGGCGGTCCCCGAGTCCAGACCTTTCTCCAATACTACGCGTGATATAGAATCCGGATTTTCCAGGACGGATTTGTGGCTTTCGGCCGAACCGATAGAGGAAACAACCCCTTCACCAACACGGGCAAGCACCGTTTCTTCACCGGCACCGCCGACAAGTTGGCGGATATTGGCCCGAACGGTAACCCGTGCTTTACAGATGAGCTGAATACCGTCTTTTGCCACAGCTGTAATTGGTGGGGTTTCTATAACTTTGGGGTTTACAGACATCTGAACGGCTTCCAGGACATCACGGCCGGCCAGGTCAATAGCCGTGGCCGTTTTGAACGTGATATCCATATTTGCCTTGTCGGCAGATATTAATGCATTCACCACATCCCGTACATGACCCCCGGCCAGGTAATGAGCTTCAAGATCATTCCGCACCAGGCTTAGTCCTGCTTTCGTAGATGAAATCATGCTCCGGACAATAACCTGCGGGGGTATTTTTCGCCAGCGCATGAAAACAAGCTGCAAGAGTGAAATACGAACTCCCGATAATAGGGCCGTAAACCACAGCCCCACCGGGATAAAGTAAAAGATGATCCATAGGGCAAATATTGATGCTATGCCTATGGCAATATAAACAGCAACGCCTTCCATTTTTAAGTATTTTTAGGTTTTACAATGATTTTATTTGATTCTATTTTTGTGATTTTAACCGACGTGTTAGGATCGATATAACCGGAATACGATTTTACTTCATAATAATCGTCATTAAACCGGGCTTTTCCCATAGGAGAAAGTCTTGAAATGGTTACTCCCTCATCTCCCACTTTCGGTTGATATTTTTCAAAATGTTCCACCTTTCCCTGTATTTCTGAATTCAGCATAAGACGCCGCCAGGTTTTCCCTTTAAGGGCAAAATAAAGCACTACAACCGTCACCAGCACGGTCGACCCCAGAAAAATGATCCCCGTCTGGCTGCCATACTGCTCATAAGTTTGCCATATAGCCACCACGATGAGTCCCGAACCAATAATACCGGCCACAGTAGTGCCGGGTATAACAAGGATTTCTAAAAGCAAAAACAAAAGTCCGAGGACTATCAGCGTAATCAATAACGTCATAGGGTCTTATTCAATTTTCACTTTGAGTTCTCTTCGGATCATCTCATCATTTACAGGCTTCAATTCATTAAAGCTTCCTTCCAGCACTGAACACTTTCCTTTGTAATGGGCTATCATGGCACTTTGCTCCGCTTGCTCGGGCGTATGTTCGCAGACATCTATCAGGGCATTGATAACATGATCGAAGGTGTTCACATCGTCATTGTAAAGCACCAGCTCATAAGCCCCTGTTTTCTCTTGTTTTTGGTCTATTGCCGGCTTTTCTTTTTCTTGTCCCATGGCAGTTTTTTAACAGACCTTAAAATTAAATATTTATTGCCTACCGGAAAAATTTTTTTGTTATATTTTTGTTCAATAAAGACGGGAAGAAAAATGAGCGGTAGTAAAAACCTGTTAATAGAGCAACTGCGAGAAACGCTGAATAAAACCCTGCCGGGGAATGCAGCCCATAAACTTTTGGAGCCGCAAACGCGACGGCGTTATGACAAACACACTCCTCTTGTTCATCCCCGCAAGAGTAGCATCATGATTATCATATTTCCTTCCGGGGATTTTTTCAGTACTTATACGATTCTGCGCCCTAAATATGATGGGATTCACAGCGACCAGATTGGGTTCCCCGGCGGTCAGAAAGAATGGCAGGATGATAATCTTTTGGACACTGCTATTCGTGAAACACAGGAAGAAATTGCCGTAACTATCGATAAAAACGAAGTCCTGGGGAAACTGACTGATATATATATTCCTCCCAGCAATTTTATGGTGGCTCCCTATATTGCCTTTCGCGAAAGCAAGCCTTCTACTGAGCGGCAACCTTCGGAAGTAGAAAAAATCATTGAAGTAAACCTCAGAGAGATCATAGCTCCTGATGCCATTGTCAGCCGCAGCTTATATGTCGAACACTACGGGGAAGTGCATGTACCTTGTTTTATGGCCGGTGAATATGTCATCTGGGGAGCAACGGCAATGATCATGTCTGAGCTAAGAGAAGTCTTAAGAAAAATCTTTGCCGCAGGATAGCAGGGTAGTATTCCAATCATTTTTACGTGTTGTGCTTTTAGCCCTTCTGGTTGAGTTGAGAGAATAAAAAATCGTATCACTCAAAGCTCCGAAAGAGCGATACGTAATATTCCTGCAACCTTAACCCTTTCGCCAGTATCCCAATCAACTTCAATAAGTCGGGCTACCAGCCTTCCACTTTTGCCCCTAAATCTCCTAATGGTGACTAAATAAGGACTTGAAGAAAGGTATCGGATTAAAAATTTTGATTGATGAAAAAGTTGACGTATCCAGTAAAAATCGAGACATTCTCTTTAGCCGGTAATCAGGGGTTTTGGGTATTTGACATTACAAACCACATAAGACATTTAAAATCCCATCGTGTTTCTGCCAGGAAGGTATAAATGCCTTACGTGGTTCAGGATTACCGCAGTATGCTATTCATCAATTTTTATTTCATGATGAATATTAGCTACATCCTTCAGCATATGCGTCACTCCGCAATATCTATCCTGCGAGAGGTTGACGGCTTTCTCCAGTTTCTCCCGGGGTAAATCTTTCCCTCTAAAATGATAAATCAGTTTAATAGAATCGTAATGTTTCGGGTGTTCTTCGGTATTGTTAGCTCCAACTTCTATATAAAACTCATCCGGTTCCACACGCATTTTTCTGAGAATCGAAATAACATCCATAGCGGTGCATCCGGCGAGCGAGGTGAGAAGTAATGGTTTTGGCCGTGGCCCCCTGTCTTTACCGCCCACTTTTTCGTCGGCATCTATCATAAATGTATGACCGTTGACTTCTGCTTCAAAAGCCATGTCTTTGTCTAAAGATACTCTTGCTGTAGTAGTTTTACCCATAATTATTTGTTTTTAGATTTTTAGTATTTAACTCAACATTTTCAACAATCAGGACGTAGTTTAGTTTATTTGCCTTTAAAGAAACCGGGAATAATTCCGGCTCTGAGGGAATCGACCCTTTGTTTACGGTTATCATACAAATAAACAATGCCTTTCTGCTGGTAATCTACAGCATCGGATACAATAATATGGTGATTCATAACTCCCAGGGCATAAAAAAGTTTATCCCCTTCTTCCAAAAAAGGCTTTTGCGAAAGTGTGTTTTCTGAAATACTCATCCGGTAAACGCCCTGGTTAAGATAATAAAGCGTGTCCTGGTTGTTATTGATGCACAGTTCGCTGGGGTTTAATTCCTTGTGTTTAAACTGTATCCGCTCTTTTATGCTATGATCAACGGCATTGATGCAATACAAAGCCGGAGTCTCTTCATTGGTATATCCCCCGCTGCATAGCACCCAGACATTTCCTCTTTTATCCACCACCATACTGTTGGGTTCCTTTGTAACTTTTATAGAATCTATGAGCTTGTTAGCCGCCGGATCAATAACCATAATTTTGTTATTAGCCAATTCGGGATGATTCAATTGCGACCAGTTAGCCACAAAGACTTTTCCCGAGGTTTTCACCATCACCTCCGAACTGCGGCCGATATCCAGGTGTCCTTCAACTGTTTGATTTTCTATGTCGATAATTGTCAGTGAATCGCTGTACAAATCGCTGACATAGGCCATATCCCCCTTTGCGGGCAGGATTCGGCGCGGTGAAGTAAAGCCTGTATAGGTCGCTTTAGACTTAAAGGTCTTAAGAGACACCTGTTCTATCTTCGATGAATTGTTTACCACAATAAATGCCGTAGTATCGTGGAGGATCATGGATTGGGAAACATCTCCCAAAGGCCTGTTATTAGCTTCATAAAAAAGCCTGTTGTATATCTTCGATGAATCAAAGGAGTAAAAGGAAACCGAACTGTTACTGTGCGAAAAATTTCCTTCGTTGACAATAAAAAACCCTTCACCATCCAGAAAAGTCTCACTGGATTGCTGAACTTCCCCGAAATCTTCTTCTTCACAGGAAGCAAACATGATAATAGCTATCCAAAAAAATAGCAGCTTTATTTTCATAAATCAAAGAGATTAATTTTTAAAGAAAAATGATAATTCCTTCCCGGCATAGGATGCCAGGCCATAACCTGGTAATCCGTATCAAAAAGGTTGTTTACCTTAAAAGATAGTTCCCCCTTAAAATCATCTTGCTGAAAGTGATACCCTAAACCTGCATCAGTAATGCTGAAGGCAGGCATAAAAGCGTCATTTTCCGGGGTAGTATATCGTTTTCCCGTATAGCAATAGGTAATGTCAGCATACCATTTCTTATACTTCAAAAAAGTGTATGAGGAAAAAGTGTGTTGCGGGACATAAATCAATTGATTATTTGTTTCGTTTTCCTTTGCTTTTGATTTGTTATAAGTCCGGGTAAAGTTATAGGAGGCCCTGGTCATAAGTTCTGTTGTTCCTTGTTGCCAGGTAACACTGATGCTGTTTTCCACACCCTTTGAAACCACACTTTTCAGGTTACGTGGTGTCCAGTAACTCATCACCGAGTCGGGGGACCAGGATATCCAATCATCAATGGCCGATCGAAAACCTGTTACTTCAGTTTCGATTTTAAAATCATTGGTTATCTTTTGGGAATATTCCGCTCCAAGCTCCCACGAAATACCCCTTTCGGGTTCCAATGCACTATTTCCTCCCGGTGACCAATATAGATCATTCATGGTAGGGAGCCTGTAATTTCGTGAAAGATTAGCTTTTACAAACAAATCCCTGTTTGCCAGAACTTTATAATCCATACCCACAGAAGGGATCACGGGAATTAATGAACCGTCAATCCATTGCTGCCGAAGCATTAAACGGGATACCAATCGTTTCGAAAAGGTATATTCCAATCCGGCGAAAGCCGTTATCCTGTTTCTTTGCTTTTGCCCTTCATAATTGTTGGAGCGTACCCTGGTCCGCTGATGTTTCATACTGGTTTCCAAAGTCAGCTTCGGGGTAAGGGGTTTTTGGTATTTCACTGCCGATACCATGCGGTAAGAGTAATTGTCCGAATCGATACGGGCAATATCATTTTTGTAATTCAGGTAATCGTAAAGGTAGGCGGTGCGCACACTAAGGGTGGAGCTTTTAAGTTGTTTTTTCCAATGCACAATAGAACGGAGAAAGCTATTTTCCTGCTCTTCATCCCTCGAAGAAGCATTTACGCCAAGCGGCGGAGCAATATTCCGATGATGATTCTGCCCCCACACATGCAAAGTTACCACATCGTCGGGCCCGAGTTTCCAGTACATCTCCTGCAGCAAAGATGTTTGAGAATAACCGGCATTTTCCCGCACTTCTACAGGCGGATCATTCCTGTTTTTAAAATTATTTTTAAAGGAGAAATCGTTATCGGAAGTGGCATAATGCAGGCGCGTGCGACTTTGAAATTCAGAGTTGCCTATTTTTAAAGAAGCGTTGGTTTTGTATGTATCAAAACTTCCGAACCGCTGCTCCAGTTTCATCCTGAAGTTCTCCGACCAGTCAATCTCATTTTTAATGCTGATACTTCCGCCAAGGCCTCCGCTACCCTTGGATATACTCCCACCGCCGTGGCGAAGAGAAACTTTGTCGGCAGCAAAAACGGGTATCATCGAAAAATCGGTCTGGCCCAGCATAGGCGAGCTGATTTCCACGCCATTCCACAACACTTTGGTATGAGAGGCACTTGTGCCGCGAAAAGAAGCTGTGGCCAGGGCGCCCTGACCATAAGATTTTATAAACATCGGAGAATGCCTCGAAAGCAATTCCGAGAAAGAGGAAGTGGAGTATTGTTCAAGCGCCGTGGAGTCTATCCGCGTCTTTTTATAACCACTCATTTTTCTGATTTTCGTGGCTTTTACGGTAATACCCTCCAGCGAAGTAACCTCATCACCCACTCTAATCGTATCCTGGGCGATTAGAGAAAAGGCAGGAAACATCAACAAAACCATTATATAAAATCCGCGATTCATCATCTTTTAAGTAGGCGTTTAACACAATTTATTTTATGGCCGGTCATCTTCAGCAAATATGCTCCAGGTGTTAAAGCACTCATGTCAATGGTTAACCGGGAATCCTCCATCGCCAGCTTCTTCATTCTTTGCCCGCTAAGTGTGATAATTTCAACCGAGCAGGGATAAGCCCTGGTTTCGACGCTCAGATGGTCAGCAACGGGATTGGGGTACACTGTCGCCTGTATTTCCTGGTGCTCCACGGAGTTTATAGAATTCACATCATTTATCACCGCCATAGCATCAAGATCAAACCCACCGGAAGGAAATTGAGTCGGCCAGGGATCATTCACAATATTTCCTTCACTATCATAGGTGGCAGCGGTTTCATCAAGTGTCCCCACCGCATCCCTGATTCTGACATGGGTGATATGGCTCAGGTCCAGTGCCGAACTGTCGGTAAGGACCGATAAATCGAATGGCGTCCCGTAAAACACCTTGTATTTTCCTGCAAAGTTATGAACTTGCTGAGGGTCCAAAGTTCCAAAACTCCCGATTTGCGTTTCCGTCTGCGTTAATGATACCGCCGGAAACCGCACAAAATGCTGCCCGTCGGAACTCACCTCCACGAAAGCCAGTTCAAGAAATTCTTCCGAAAAGCTATTTTCATAAATGGCAAAGTCAAATCCCTGCCCGTTAGCCACGGGAATTTCGAGGTGGTAGGTAGCCGTGCCGCCATCGCCCAGGCTAACCACCTGGCCATCGGCTTTTCCGGTGGCATTGCCAGGCTCGCCGTAGGTGGCTTTCCCGAGACTTGTATCAGTGATGTTGAGAAAACCCCGCTGCACTTGTAATTCAGCGGCCCATCTTTTTATAACCGAACTGTCGGCATGTATGGCCGTACTCCCTTCGTTACCAGGGGGCGGGGCATACTGCCCCACCCCTGTAACAGAGATTATGAGTAATAGGAATAAGTTAAAATATGCTATAATGGCTTTTTTCATAATCCGGTTATTTTACGATAATCTTTTTGCCCATGGCCTGGCCGCTTTGGCTGATTAATCGCACTACCAAAACCCGGGAACGATATTTATCGACAGAAATACTTGATGTTGTTTTATTTCGCGGTTGCCCGGAATAAATTTTCCGTCCGTCGATAGTATAAAGCTGAAGCGCTTTAACCGGTTTCTTACTTTCAACGATGAGCCGGCTATTCGATTGATAGATACGGGCCTCCCACTCAGCGCGGTCCTGAATCGCTGTCACAGCTTCCGGAGCAGCCGCCGGGACATCAGGAGCGGTAGCTTCCGGGTCAAAACCATAAGAACATCCATAACGCATGCCATCGGAAAGCACCGTACCCAAACCATCATTCATCTGCCATAAGGTTGAGTCGCTACGAAGCCATGTGCTCCACCAGTCCGGATCACCGCCAATTCCGCTATGGGTAACTTCCTCCCCTTCATAAATTATATCATTCAGGAAGCCACCTCCTGTGGTGATTTCAAGGTAGGCATCCGTTTCAGAGATATCTGCAAGCATTTGTTCGGCGGTCACTTCCCCGTCATAACGGTAGCCCCAGGCCATTGAAACCGGTTCTGTCCCGTCATTCCAGTCAATGACAAGCATAGCTTCCTTGGTACCTTCGCCGATCCAAAAATCCACCTGGTCATAGGCAAACTCATTCACCACTTCCAGATCGAGAACCATAGCTTCGGGGGCTATACCCACTTCCACCGGTTCCTGAACCTGTTCGCCTTCCAGGTTATAAATAAGGTAGTTGCCATAGGTCTCATAATCACTTTCCGTGATATGCAGGTAATCATTGGCCGGGTCATACTCAACGGCGGCCGGAACCTCTTCTATAAAATCAAAATTCGTCTCCTGCGTGTTAATGTCATAACTTGCAATTGTAGAAGATAACGGAATATAAATTTTATCATAAGCCATCACCGAATTCCCATAATATCCGTAGTAATCGCCGTTGATGACGGTCGTTTCAATTTCGTCTTCAAACACATCATAGCGGCTCACTGAAAAGCTGTTTTCGCCGGCATCGCTGAAATTGGTGTTGACCGTATAGATTATATTATTTTTCCTGAAAACTTCTTTAAGGCCCTGGGCGTTTGCCCCGAAATTGATTTCGCGGCTCAACTGGAGGGATGTTAAATCCACTACGGCCAGCTTCCCTTCGGCTGTACTCCATGCTCCGGGGACGGCCACATAAGCGGAATCCATATAAATCTCCATGCCGGCGGCTTCTCCGGATAGTTCTATGGTCTCCAGGGTTTGCAGACTTGTCTTGTCAAGAATTTTCAAACTTTGCGTGGTGACCGGGTATTGCCTTGTAAGCAGCAGTTTGTCTTCATAAACTGCCAACTGATTGAGGCCGCTAATTTCGGTGCCGGCCAGTCGGGTCATGCTTTCCACATCATAACGGATAAGCGAATCTTCGGCACATACATAGAGATTCGTCCCTTCCAGCAAAGCATCCTGCGTTGACTGGGTGTAAATACTGTCGGCTACCTCATACTGATCGGCATTGTGATTGTAATAACTCAACGAAACGTGATCGGCTTCATTGGAATAGACGCCTCCATTGACGATAAAAGTTTTTAAAAGATCCTGCTGCTGAGCTGTTCCATAATTCCAAAAACCTGAAATCAGGCTGATAAGTAAGAAAAAAGTAAACTTTTTCATGTGACTTGGTGTTTTAATTGTTTAACAATTCATCTAAAACCAAGCTCACAGGAAAAAACGGATAGGAATAAATTACGTATTAGATAATTTATTCATCGCTTTTATCCCGAAAGCTCAGAATAATCCGATCAATGGCAGGTTTTCTGGCTTGTCACCTTGTTTCGGAACCTTCCCATCCGCCTGAGGCGGACAGTGGTTAAACCCGAAGTTATTTGTGACTTACAGCAGCGGGAACTGCTCAGGATTCTCACCTGATTCCCTTGTAAGGAAGAGATTGCGGGACTTTTACCCCGCAATACATCGCTTCCATAACCATTAATCTAATGCAAATGTATAAAGATTTCGCGAAGCACAAAGAGTTATTTTCCCGGTCTTTTTCCACGGGTGTTGTATCGGATATCTGCCGGATTACGGAGGGAATGAATTAACAGGCGAGTTTGTGAAAAACAGGTATATGTTTATACGTGTTTAAGTGCGTAGGTGTTTAAGTTATTTTGCCATATCTTCTTACAGGATGTTTGATTAGGTAAGATAAAATTTACAACGTTATAACAAAAGATCTGAAAGAGCGTAACGTAATTACCTACTTAAAAGTCAGGATTGTGAGACATTGATTTGCAATAATTTATCATCAGATGAGTTTTAACTTTGTGCTTCTTTGAGTCTTGGTGCCTTTGTGGCAGTACTTCAATAAGGCCACAAAAACACCAGGACATCAGGATTCATGAAGAAAGACGTATAGCGTAATTGGAAAATATTAGTATTTGATATAGAACTATTTATTAAAATAACAGTCTTTTAATAAAAGATTTATATTCATTTTTTTCTTCAACTTAAGCACCTAAGCACTTACCATAAAAATTTCATAAAAACCCACTAACAAACTGTTAATCAAACGATATAATGCATCCTTAACCATCTGACACACCCCGACTTAAAATAAATTTTGTATTTTTGTGGTGTAATTTATAAATCATTTATAACTAACTAAGTACTCAAAAATATATCTATGTACCAGGATAATTATCTAAACATCAGCCCATCGGACTTATCCATCCGGGTACTCAAAAAGCAAAGGCTTTGGAAGCATCAGCTAGTGACCCAGCTTATCGGGGAAAATTATAAACTAAAACAACTCATCCGCAGCTCTGATAACGTCAGGTTATTCACTGAGGGAATACAACGATGGATTGTGGGTTGGCTCAAAGATCGCCCCCATGCATATGCTTTCTATACGAAAAAAGCACACGGAATGGAAGCCTTCTTATCCCTTTCATGGAGTGAAGTGGCTGCAATAAGAATCCTTGACTATATCGACCATTCGGGACAATATTTTGAAGATCAAAACCTCAAGGGACAAAAAGTCCGTTCGCATCCCTTCAAGCTTCTTTATAACGACTATTACCTCAGGGAGACAAACACAACCAAGAATTTCTATTTTGATTTAATTGCTCTTTTCAGGCAGTTTAACGGTACGCTGCCCCAGCAAAAACCTTCTGCAAAGAGAGTCTTTCAATGGATGGGCCAACATCCCTCGGGGTTAGACAAAGACATAATGCAGCGCAGAGAGAAGAACAAAGCACACATTATCAGCAAAATCATCGACAAGCTGGAAAACGGCACCCTCAGAAAAGCATCTTACAAGCTTGATAAAAATATGACGCGCGATCAGAAAGTAGCCCAGGTTAAAAAGTGGTGGCAAACAAGTGCCTTTCACCTGGTATTTTCTTTCCGCTCACCTGAAATTATCAACGAGATGCTCGACCACACCCTCGACAGAAAAACCATGCGCATTATGGAGCAGGCTCGCGAAGCGGGCATTCCCTTTTTCATCAATCCCTACTACTTGTCATTGCTCGACATTGAAAGCCCTTACCGGGCCGATGCGGTTATAAGAGACTATATCTTTTATTCCGAAGACCTGGTGGAAGAATTCGGGCAGATTGCAGCATGGGAAAAAGAAGACATTGTAGAACCCGGCAAACCTAATGTGGCCGGCTGGATTCTACCCACCTACAACAATATTCACCGCCGATATCCCGAAGTAGCCATTTTAATCCCCGACACCGTTGGGAGAGCGTGCGGAGGCTTATGCGTTTCTTGTCAAAGAATGTACGATTTTCAAAACGGCCATCTGAATTTCAATCTTGATAAACTAAAGCCCCATGAAAAATGGCATGACAAGCTTAAGCGATTAATGGAATACTTCGAGCATGATTCCCAGTTAAGAGATATCCTGATAACCGGTGGAGATGCTCTGATGAGCTCTGACAAGTCGCTGCAGGAAATACTCGAGGCGGTCTATACGATGGCCGCCAATAAAAAAGCCGCCAATATAAAACGTCCTGACGGTGAAAAATACGCCGAAATGAAACGCGTGAGACTGGGAACACGTCTGCCGGCTTATATCCCGCAGCGTATCACCGATAAACTGATTGGGGTTTTAACTGCTTTTAAAGAAAAAGCCTCAGAACTCGGAATGGAACAGTTTGTCATTCAAACCCATTTTGAATCCGCCCTGGAAATCACTCCCGAAGTGAAAGAAGGCATCAAAAAACTGCTGGATGCCGGCTGGATCGTAACCAACCAGCAGGTATTCACCGCTGCCGCCAGTCGCCGCGGGCATACAGCCATGCTGCGGAAGGTGCTGAATGATATCGGTATTCTGACCTATTATACGTTTTCCGTAAAAGGGTATAAGGAGAACAGGCACAATTTTTCCACCAATGCAAGGGCGGTGCAGGAACAAATCGAAGAAAAATTCGTCGGAACTATCCCCGAAGAGCATAAAAAATCGATACGTGAACTGGCCGGGAAACCGGAAAAAATCGTGGACAACATTAATGCATTCCGCCGCAGAACCCGCATCCCTTTTCTTGCCACCGACCGTAATGTACTGAATATGCCCGGCGTAGGCAAGAGCCTTACCTTCAGAACTATAGGAATAACCGAAGACGGACGCCGCATCCTTGAATTCGATCACGACGCTACCAGGAGACACAGCCCTATTATCGACCAGATGAAGGAAGTAACTATTGTCGAGTCCAAATCTATCACCCGATACCTGGAACAACTTCACGAACTAGGCGAAGACATCCGTGACTACCTGAGTATTTATGGGTACTCTATCGGGGAGAGTGAAGAAAGAATGAACCTGTATGAATATTCAGGCTATGATTTTCAAATCACAGATAGGATAACAAATTTCAAACTTTAATTCGTCTCCATAATCCTGGCTTTTGCTTACTGTCACTGCAATCTTATTGCAGAACAAATCATCCTGCTAATAGATTTTCATCCAAATTTTTAAGAGTTCGTAGGTCGTGGTTAATGGGAAGACTATTTTCAATCCTTGTTGTTCTGGGGTTTGGGGTGTGAAAAAAACCATTGAGCGTGCCAGCAAGTCCGGCAAAGGATACTGCTAGTCTCGCAGGGGTTGCCGAAGCATTAACCTCCACTAAAACCGCTCAATGGTTTAAGTTCATACAAATTTACATTCAAATCAGGATCAAACCTCATATTGGTGAAATTTGGTCTACAAGATGGAGAAGCCTCATTCGGCCGGCTATGCATAAACATCTTTATCCTATAATCCCTACCCTGCCCTGCAAGCATTCCCTCACTTCCTTAATCGTCCTATTCTCCATCCATTCAATCATTCAACTGTCCCTTAATTAAAAAAAAATCGAAAAAATTTTTTCATTATTATTGTGATTTGTATAAAAGTATATCTTTGTCAATGAATTACTAATTACTTAATTTTTATTTTATGAACATTTACGTAGGGAATCTTCACTATGATTTAAGTGAAGACCAATTAAGAGAAATTTTTGAAGACTTCGGTACTGTCAACTCTGTAAAAATTATTACCGATAAGTTCTCAGGAAAAAGCAAGGGTTTTGGTTTCGTTGAAATGGCAGATGATACGGAAGCAAATCAAGCAATGGAAGAACTCAATGACGCCGAAGTCAAAGGACGCAGTATGCGAGTAAATCAAGCCCGCGAGCGTACAGACAACCGGCGAAGCAATGATCGCCAACAGCGCTACTAAACTCCTATTTTATGAAAGGCTCAGTAAAGTGGTATAATGACATCAAAGGTTATGGTTTCATCAAGAAAGATGACGGCCAGGATATCTTTGTGCACCGCTCAGGCCTCGAAAAATCTTTCCAGGTTTTACAACCCGGTCAGGAAGTAGAGTTTGAGATTAAGCAGGGTGATAAAGGCCCTGTGGCGATAAATGTTGTCCAGCTGGATTAATCCGGTTTCACGGAATGCAAAACCTGCCTTTGATTATAGCATGGGCAGGTTTTTTTATATCCCTATCTCCGTTAAGTTTTGTTACCTTTGTGAAAAGGCACAATAGCCATGGGATATACAAATGACTATCATCATCTGGCAAAGCATTATCATACCGACCAGGACACATTGGCCCTGGAAGATTGGGGCATCACAATAAAAAACGTGGCTTTTCATTCCCGCTATGCGGAAATATTACCCGGTAAATTTGAGGCGTCCTTTTCCGATGCTAAGGAATTTTTTCTGCAACCCGATCAAAACATAGCCGAAAACCGGGATTTTACTTATCCCGTGATAAAAAAGAACCACGACAGCGATGAGAGCAAAGTCATCATCCTGCTTCACGGGCTGAATGAACGTAGCTGGGATAAGTATTTACCCTGGGGGAAAGAGCTGTGCCTGAAAACCAGTCACCCGGTTATCCTTTTTCCTATCGCTTTTCATATGAACCGCTCCCCCGCCCTGTGGAGCGATCCTCGCACTATGACGCGATTAGCCGGCCAAAGGAAAAAAAGATATCCCTCCAACCGCGAGTGCAGCTTTGTGAATGCCGCTATCAGTCAGCGCCTCGGGGAACTCCCCCAACGATTCTTCCTTTCGGGGCTGGTCTCTTATTTTGACTTATATGATTTGATTTGCCAGTTACAGGACGGTGAACATCCCTGCCTTTCCAATCAACCTGAAATCAACTTTTTCGGCTATTCGATCGGTGCTTTTCTGACGGAAATTATGCTTATGTCCGACCCCGAAAAACGGGTGAGCCACAGCCATGCATTTCTTTTTTGCGGCGGACCGACATTTGATAAAATGTATGGCACTTCGCGCTATATCCTTGATAGTAAGGCTATAGAAAGTATCAGGAGTTTTTTTATTAATAAAAATTTTAAGATCCCCTTACCGGATAGTGTAGAGGAGGAAATCCAAAAGCTGCACCTGAGAAAAATATTCAATACGATGATTAATTCGATAAAATATCCGGAATACAGGAATGCCAGGCTTTCCACTCTTGCCGCCAGGCTTAAACTTTTGCCGCTCAGGAAAGATAATGTGGTGCCTGTTAAATCGGTGGAAGAAACTTTTTCCCGGGCGTGCAGGGAGATCAAACAGGTGGTCGCTCCACAGGATTTCCCTTTCGAATATTCGCATGAAGCGCCTTTCCCACAAAACGGTAATAAAAATCAAATTGACCGGGCTTTCAGCCGTATTTTTGATGAAGCAGCGGCCTTTTTGAAATAACAAAGATTAGTTACCACCCGCCTTGATTCCCTGAACTTTACGTGTTACTGCAAAATCTGCATCATCAGTGCCGAACACTTATCATTAAACCGTTTCATCTCATTGTGCCCGGCAATTTCGGCCAGGTGGGCGGCCCTTTCCATTCCGCCGAAATAGGATTTATAGAAAACACCGAATCCGGCGATGTAGGCTGTAAAATAGTATTTATACCACAACTGGTGGATGGCTACTCCGGCAGCAGCCCCGTTAAGGAGAAAACTGGCGGCTCCTTCCCACGGATGTCCGGCGTAGACATGCCCGGCTCCGGGAATAAAGCGAGAGAGGTTTCTTGCTTTTTCTTCCCTATAGGTTTTGGGGATATGATCTTCGGCGTAAAGAGTATACACGCTGTCTTTCCAAAGCACGGATTTCGCAGAGTCTGCAGTAACAGAGTCTACCAGCGAGAGAAACGTTGCTTTGGCCTCTTTCCATTTTCGGGAATGATTCAGGATAATAATTTCCAAAGGGATCATTGAAGGACTGAGCTGCTGAGAATACCTGTTTTCTATGCGACGGAAGTTCCATAAGGCTACCTCATGTTTATCCGTCAAAAGGAGGTTAAAAGCTTTTTCATACAAAATCCGTGCTTTCATCGAGTCTGCCATACTAAACAAAGGGATGCGGTCCAGTTCGGCAAGAGCATCATCGTAACGGTTGAGGTAGCGGTAGGAGAGTGCTTTGCGGAAGCGAGCTTCATTCATTTTATCCCGCCCGGTTTCGAGATACATCGTCCGCTCATACTCAATGGATGCTTCAAACCAATGACCGGCATCGAAAAGGCTGTCGGCCTTTTGCAATGGTTTAAGCTGTGCGTTCACCTCAGTTAAAAACATTCCGCAAAGGAATGTGAAGATGAAAAAGGATTTTGTTGTCATACTCTTTTTGAAATTCGTTTTCCGTGATTTTTACCGTCATTACCGTTCCATGGATATTTCCTGCATAAAAGGCGGAAAACACCGTTGCGAAAAACAGTGTTTTAAAATCTTTCCAGCCGTTTTTGCGATAGTTCTCCCATGTTACAAAACCCATGCCTCCCACAGTAAGAAATGAAGAGATGCCCTGACCGGTTTTTCCGGCATATATTTTCCCGCTACCCGGTACTAATGCCGACATCATTCCGGCTACCCAGGGTGATTTTTTGTTATGGGCTTTCAGCTTTTGGGCGTAACGTTCCATATTACCGGAAGCTTTGGCAATAGGATAGTAGGAGGTGTCCACCTGATCAAATTGTTGATCAAATGCCTTATAATCTCTTTGCAGCAAAGCAATTCCCGATTTTTCAAAATGTTTTAGATTTTGAAGATTATCATCTGTGGTTTTGATATTCTCAAGGGTCTCCAGGGCTTTTTTATAATTTGTAAGATGGGCGTGATTGTAGGCCGCAAAAAAACGGGATTTGTGATAAAAAGGACTCGGAGAAGACACAAGCTTTAATGCATGGGCCGATCGTTTTAGTTCTTTCAGGGAATACAGACTCCAGCCTTTCATATAATTGAGGCTGTCCTGGAGGCGTGGGGAAGCATTTTTATATTCCGCCTCATCCAACAGATGAACTACCTCCTTGTGATATTCCCGGTTCATAAGGTGTTCGATGAATCCGGCATCCGGACTTTTTTGCCCAAAACCAATTATCATTAGAAACACAAAAAATGGGGTGAGCACGTATCTCATCGGTATAGTTTAACGGGGTCGTTAGATTTTTGAGTGGAATCGCTAATAGTGAGTGGATGGATATCCAAACCGGCAACTTTGTTGCAACGAGTAAGGCGATCCGAGGCAAGCATAATCCCTTTTACAAACCCATACTCTGCAATAGCCCTTTTACCAAACTGCGAACAAGAGGGATGGTACAGGCATTTTGCCGAAAACTGCTGCGAAATACTGTTTTGGTAAATGTATAGCAAACCTCCGAGTGTCACGCTTACAGGGTTGTACTTAACGAAAGCGTTCGTTTCTTCCTTAAAAACATATTCTCTTTCATGAAAATGCGATTTTTCATGAGTAGCCTCTTTCAAAAACTGCAGATCTTCAACGGCATCCACCCCCTGGGCCATAATTTCCGAAGAAGTAAAGACTACAGACACAAGTAAAATAAGAATCACCAGGTATTTATTCCACCACTTTTGCATTGTCAGGGATTTCGAAGTTTAGATAATAGGGATTCACTTCATCATTTAACTTGATATCCGAATATTTCGTCCGTCTAACAGTGGAGTCATTTTCGTTCTGATAGCTAATTTCTGTTATTCTTCTGGGCAACATAAATTCGGTGTGCTGATAATAGTCGCTGTAATAAATTTTTCTTAGGGTGTCCCCTTCATTATTTACATAAGCACTAAATACCGGGGCCATATCTTTATAAACCAACTCTACCTCTGCTATCATGTTTATATCAGCCGGTGATTTCCACTTTGTAATCATATAATCGTCTTCATACTTAGTTTCTGTCATCCTGAAACCTTCCTTGCGTAATCCCAAACTTTCTGTCAGGTTGTTGATAAAGTAATGCAGCAACTCATTTTCTGACGAAAAATAAAAATTCTGTTGAATCATTACTTTGTTCTCTTCAGGATAATAAATCTTCAGCTCCCCTTCTCTGTTTGTCTTCTTAACAAACTCCTTCGGCTTGTAATGGTGTGTTACATAAATCCCCTTTTCAGGAGAATAGTAGCAGTCTGCCTTATGGGTATACTTTTTCCCATCTTTCAATGCCTGAGTGGTCATTTCGACACTTACTTGCTTTACAGACTGTGCCGGCAACAGCAGAGGAAAAGCCGCTGTAACCATACACAGAAGCGCTGTTTTAAATAAACTCATATGATCCGGTTTAAGATTGAAACAAAAATAAAGAAAATAAAAGAGAGGGTGCCCGGGCGTCCCTCTATGAACACTTACCAGGCCCAAAATATTTGGGCCTGATAAGCAATTTGTTATTAATTTAAGTATTTCCTGACAACCTTGTAACACTTGCCGGTCATCCTTCCAAACATTTTCTCCCGGGTAGTTTCCTACCACATAAAGAAGCTCGGGTTATCCACATAGGGAGAAATATCCTCATAGTTCATAGCCAGAACGATGAGGTCTACCAGTGGAAGAATACCACCAAATCCACCACAAGTAAGGATATAACCGATACCTGTCAGAGGTTTGGTTCCAAGGTAAAACCGGTGAACACCCAGGTAACCGACAAAGAAGTCCAGAAGAATGGCAATCATAGGATCCTTTCCTTGAACCTTTTGGGGAACGAGCATAGGTTGACCGGTTTCGGCCTCGGTAAAAATGTTGAATTGGGCTTCTTCGGCATTCTCAAATAATACGTCTACTTTTTCCTGATCAATCGAATATTTCGAAGCGTTCGCTTGTTCAGCAAACAAAGCCGTAAATGAGAATACTACTGCAATAAGTAAGAACTTTTTCATAAGACTGAATTTTTGGTTAAACATTTGTTTTAAGAGTATTTAAATATGATTTAAATTTATTTCCGTTTAGTATTATCCGTTAAAGCTGTCCCCCGTTGATCCTGTATCCGTTGGAAAAAAGGATTGCCGGGAAAACGATCATGAAGTATTTTTTTATATATTTTCGCCCTGGTCTTTTCCTCTGCAATATCGCAATAATATTTAAACAAAAAATATTTTCCCAGCGTACTACGCAAATAATTATTGCTCTCAGCATGGCTTTTCAGGGCCTGAATATGAATTTTCTTTTCTGAGTCGATATTGTTTTTAAACGGATTGAGGTTGTACGATGTTTCTACTAATTCAATCAGATTTACATAAAGTGAATATAAATGACCATGCAACGAGGTTGAATCCTCAGGTGGCGTTTGTTCCTCCAGTAGATTTTTGAGCTTAACATAATCAAATATGGCAGCCGGGTATTTATTTAACGCTAAATTGTAACGCAGCTTATAAGTTTGCAAAATCAATCTTTGTGTGGGATTAGCAGAGGCTTCTTTTTTCCGGCTTTCAATGTGGGATTTGAATTTATGCAGCGATTCTTTATTCCCGTTTTCAATGGCTTGCCACCAAGCCAGCTCTATGCGGAGAAATTGTTCCGTCTGTTTTTCAAAAACCTGCGAATCAATAAGATGCCGGGCTTTTTCAAATTGAAAATTAAAAATCCCCGAAAGGATTGAATTGACCTTATCAACATTTTCGGCCTCACCCCCACTTCCGGGCTTGATAAGAAATATTATCAGAACAATGGTAGGGAATATGGTTTTATTGAAACGCATTATGAGTTTATTATTATGATTAGTCTAAAACAAAGTTAACAATTAATAGATCTTATCAAAAAAATATTTCCATAAAATTAATATCACAAAAACACTCTTCTAATAAGATAGTGATATTCTTGATTTTAAAAGAGTTACGAAACTTTATTGAGAGATAGCGTATGTCCCTACCCTTGTTGTTGATAAGCAGGTAATGTAAAGGTGAAGCGGCTTCCTTTCCCAACTTCACTCTCCACCCAGATTTCACCGTTTTGTTTTTCAACAAATTCCTTACAAATAATAAGTCCCAGCCCGGTACCTCTTTCGTTGTTTGTCCCTTTACGCTTATTCGTTTCGTTCACTTTAAATAATTTCATCTGGTCTTCTTCGGAAATACCCATTCCCGTGTCTGTCACCGATATTACATAATTACCGTTTTCCTCGTTGATTTCAATGACAATTTCACCTCCTTTGGGTGTATATTTTATGGCGTTGGAAAGGAGGTTTCTAACCACGGTAGAAGTAAGGTTATAATCAGCATACACAAAAATGTCGCTGTCAACCTTAGATATTAGGTTGACGTTTTTACCTTCGAGGTTCGTTTGCAGCAGCTTTTCACTTTCCTGAATAACTTCAGTAATATTTATTGGCTTAGGATCGAAGGCAATAGAACCGGATTGAGAGCGGGCCCATTCCATCAGGTTATGAAGCAACCTTAAAGCCTCATTTGAAGAGTAATTGAGTTTTTGAATGATATCAAGCAGCTCTTCCTTGTCATACTCATCAAAATCCTCTTTAATCAAATCTGTGTAGGAAACCACCACACTGATAGGCGTTTTTAAATCATGGGCAATTACCCTGAAAAGGGTGTCTTTAGCCACATTTAAATCGGTAAGCTTTTCGTTTTTATCAGCGATTTCTTCGTTTTTTTGCTGCAAATTTTTATTATAACTGGTTTTCAGACGATTGTGTCGATAAAGCAAAGAAGTCAAAACTATCAGCCCTACTATTCCGGCCGCACCGGCTATCAGTTGTTGATTTCGCCTTTTAATTCTAACTTCCTGCAGACGATTTTCTCTGGCAAGAGCTTTATTCTTCGATTCTTTCCTCTTTAGCCGCAAATAGTTTATCTTATTATCACGCTTTTCATTAAAAATGCTATCGCTGTATTTTTTATGAAGTTTATGATACTGATAAGCCTTTTTGTAATCCCCTTTTTTGGCATAGGCTTCTGCAAGAATTTTCGTTACATTCTGCTTATCCCATTTTGCATTGACTTCTTTGGCCAGTTCATAACTACGTACACCAATGTCAATACTTTTCTCGAGGTCACCTGTCTGCTTGTATACCTTAGCCAGGCCGGCCATGGCATAACTGATCTCCCATTTATTATCATAATCATCGGTATTAATAACCTTGGTAAGGGCCTGGATAGCTTTTTCATACTTCCCCATATCCGCATAAACATTACCCATTAAATTTAACATGCGAAGGCCTTCATTGGGCTTTCCCGCTTCATTTTTAAACTCAAGTGCCTTTTGAGCATGTAGTAAAGCACTATCGTATTTTTTCAGAGAATAGTATGATATGCCCATATTAAAATGGTTATGCGATAGTAAATTTGTGTCAGCGATTTGTTTAGCTATTTCCAGGGATTTTTGATGATTCCGGATAGATGGACGGTAATGCTCTTGCATGTTTTGAATCAGACCGATATTATTCAAACCTATGGCGATACCCCATTGGTTGTCATTTTTTTCCCATATATCAATGGCTTCCATAAAATTCTCCATAGCATAATCATATTCTCCTTCAACATATTTCACGTATCCTATGCCCCGATACGAAGTAGCAACCATGTTGGGAAGATCACTCTCACGGGCGATTTTGAGTGCTTTATTATAATAGTAAATTGCAGAATCCGCATTGGAAAATCTTAATTCATCCCCAATCCTGTTAAGTAATTTTGCTTTCTCCCGCGCGTCGGTATCTTTTTTAATCTCTTGCCATTGATAAATAAGAGAATCCAAAGAGTTTTGGGCTTGGGCCCAGGAAAAAGGAACAATCATTAGGACAAACAGCAGCATAAAAACCCCCGCTGAAAAGCAATACCTTAGATTATAATGTTTCAAATAAGTTCGCATCTTATATGTTTCTCGACCTGTCATGAGATCACAATTACTATTTAATAATATTACAAAAACCACGAAAACTCGTCAATTATTGAACCTGATGTTCGCTATGTTTCACTGTTCCGTCTTCGCATTTCACTGTTTTGGCAGGAAAGTGATGGAAAAGCGAATAATCATGCGTCGCCATTAAAATCGCCCTTCCTGTTTTAGATATTTCAAAAAGCAGCTCCATAATGCCCTCGGAAGTTTCGGGGTCGAGATTTCCAGTAGGCTCATCAGCCAGGATCACATCCGGGTCGTTAAGCAAGGCCCTGGCAATGACCACCCTTTGTTGTTCTCCCCCGGCAAGCTGATGGGGCATTTTATGTCCTTTCGTTGTGAGGCCTACTTTCTCCAGCACATTGTTGATACGTGCATCCATAGCTTCCTTGTTTTTCCAGCCGGTAGCCCGCAACACAAACCCTAGATTCTTATTCACCGACCGGTCTGTCAGCAAGTTAAAATCCTGGAAAACAACCCCTATCGAACGTCGTAAATAAGGAATTTGCTTTTTACGGAGCTTGGTCAGATCATAACCGGACACTAAAGCAGAGCCGTGATACACCGGCAATTCACCATATATGGTCATAAGGAGGCTACTTTTCCCCGTGCCGGTTTTCCCGATGAGGTAAACAAATTCGCCTTTTCGAACGGTCAGATTCACATCCTGCAGGACAAGAAATTCATTTTGATATACCGACAGGTTATTCAGGTCTATGATTACATCCAGATCCATAGTGTACAATTTTAATGTCTCAAATTTAATAAAAAGATAGTTGTACGACTCTTTCATGCAAATAAAAAAGCTGCCCGGTAATTAGTTCTATCCGGACAGCTTAAAAAAAAGACCTTCGATGATTTATACCAGGCCGGCAAAGCCCATAAACGCCAGCGCCAGAATACCGGCAGCTACAAAGGCTATCGGCACACCCCGCATCCCTTTCGGGACATCCAATAAATCAAGATGTTCGCGGATGCTGGAGAAAAGCAACAGGGCTATACCAAAACCAATGGCATTGGCAATAGCAAAAACCACGCCCTGCATCAGGTTATAATCATTCTGCATGGTGAGTATAGCCACACCGAGAATAGCACAATTGGTTGTCATCAGGGGAAGGAAAATCCCGAGAGCCTGGTAAAGCGGAGGGCTTACCTTTTTCAGGATAATTTCCACCATTTGGACCAGTGAAGCAATCACAAGAATAAAAGTGATCGTTTGTAGAAACTCCAGGCTGAAAGGGATAAGGATATAGTTCTGTATCAGCCATGTAACAATGGTTGCAATAGTCATAACAAACATCACGGCACCACTCATCCCCACGGATGTGGATACTTTCCCGGATACGCCCAGGAAGGGGCATATACCAAGAAATTGAGCCAGTACAATGTTATTAACAAATATCGCGGTTATGATGATAATGATATATTCCATAGTTCCAGGGTTTTTAGTTTATGATGCTTTATTGAATTTGTTCATGATGGCTATCAGGTAACCCAGGGCAATGAAAGCTCCGGGGGCCAGCACAAATACCAGCATCCCGTCACCGGTAACAAAATCCCAGCCGAAGATAGCTCCGCTGCCCAGTATTTCTCTCACGGCACCTAAAAGAGTAAGGGCAAAGGTAAAACCCAATCCCATACCCAGTCCGTCAAGTACCGAAGAGATAAAATCGTTTTTAGAGGCAAACGCTTCCGCACGTCCTAAAACAAGACAGTTAACAACGATAAGCGGGATAAACAGGCCCAGTTGTTCAAAAAGGGCGGGCAGGAATCCCTGCATCACTAATTCGACAATAGTAACAAACGAGGCTATAATGACTATAAAGGAAGGAATTCTTACCTTTACAGGAATGAAGTTTTTAATCAGGGTGACCACGGTATTGGACATCAGCAAAACAAAAGTAGTTGCCAGCCCCATCCCCAAACCATTTATGGCCGAGGTGGTTACCCCCAGTGTAGGACACAATCCCAGCAGAAGTACAAAAACCGGGTTATCCTTGATAAATCCTTTGGTAAAATTTTGCCATTGATTCATTATTTCACTCCTCCTTCTTTTTCGTAAGTTTCATAAGCACGTTTTGTAGCGTCGCAGAAAGCCCTTGAGCTAATTGTGGCGGCTGTAATTGCATCCACATCGCCGCCGTCTTTCTTCACTTTCAGTTGAAATTGCTCCGGGTTTTTCCCATTAAATTGTTTGCTCCAGTCCGATTTGCTCTTATCGATCTTATCCCCAAGCCCGGGCGTTTCCGCATGATTCAATACGGCTGTATTTTCTATCCGGTTGTCGGGTGTAAATCCCACCATTATTTCAAAACGTCCGCTGTATCCTTTTTCCGTGTAGGTCTTTACGGCAGTTCCCACTTTACTGCCACTTTTGTAGGCAGTATAAAACACCAGCGAATCCTTCCCATTATAGGCCGGAACTTTTTTATTTTTTATCGTATCAAATTCGGGTAAAACCTTTCCCAGGGCATTTTCCAATTTCGCTTTTTTGGCTGCTGCAATAGGCTCTTTTGTCACTACATATACGCCTCCCAGGGCAAGTCCGGCAATCATAGTCACTAGAAATAATGCCAGAACCATATTAGGAAAAGTTGATTCAGGTTTTTTCTGTTTACTCATCGATGTTCGATTTATAGTTTTTCATACCTGTTTTTTCAAATTTTACGCTGCCTTAGCCGGTTTATGGCCAAACCGTTTGGGTTTGAACCGGTTATTAATTAATGGGGTTGCGGCATTCATCAGCAGAATGGCAAAAGAAACCCCTTCGGGGTAAGAGCCGAAAACACGTATTAAAATCGTGAGGACCCCTGCACCCACACCAAAAATAATTTGTCCTTTCGCAGATATTGGCGATGATACATAATCAGTAGCCATGTAAAAGACCCCTAGTATCAACCCCCCTGTAACCAGATGGAAAAAGGGATCGGCATACTGCGTGGGATTGGCAAACCACAGTATTGCCGCCAGTGCGAAAGAGGAACCGAGATAGGCCACGGGAATATGCCAGCTAATCACTCTACGGAAAAGCAAATACAATCCCCCGATGACCAGGGCAATTGCCGATATCTCTCCCATAGAGCCCCCCATTTGGCCAAGCATCAGATCTGCATAATTGGACGTCTGAGAGAGTCCTTCCACGCCTTTTTCCTGCAATACGCCCAATGGCGTAGGGCCTGTCACAGTATCAAGTACTTTATCATCCACACCGGCAAAAGAAAAATATTCGCGCGATACGATGGGTTTGGGCCAGCGCGTCATTTCCACGGGGAAGGAAATCAGCATAAATACTCTTCCTACCAATGCCGGATTAAATGGGTTTTTCCCTAATCCTCCAAAAGACATCTTACCCATGCCGATGGCCACTAACGCTCCTACCACCATCATCCACCACGGGATGCTGGAAGGTACGTTGAAGGCCAACAATATTCCGGTTATAAGAGCCGACCCGTCATTTATGGTTATCGGGCCTTTAATAAGGTATCGCTGAATAAGATACTCAAAAAGATAGCAGGACAACACTGCAATAAGGAACACCCGGAGAGCCCCCAATCCAAACATGTAAAATGAAACCAGCATGGCGGGAATCATAGCGATAACAACCATATACATGAGTTTGGGGATCGAAGTGTTCTGATGAACATGTGGTGAACCAGAGATAACTAATTTATCCATATTTTACTGTTAATTTCCTCGGTTTTTAATCATTTGACCTACATTGGGTTTTCCCACCCGTATATAATCCAGTAAGGGCCGGCCAGAGGGACATGTATAATGGCATGAACCACATTCGATGCAGTCCATGATAAGATTTTCCTCGGCTCTATCCCAAAGCTCTTTTTCGGCCAACTGAGCCAGGTAAAATGGCTCCAAACCCATAGGGCAGGCCTCGACGCATTTACCACAGCGGATACAGGTTTTCTGTGTTACGCGGGTAGCTTCTCCTTTGGGAAAAACGATAACTCCTGAGGTTCCTTTAACTATGGGAGCTTCAAGAGAGGTGAGGGCCTTACCCATCATCGGACCCCCGTTAACTACTTTGCCCGTATCTTCCGGTAATCCACCCGCTTTGTCTATCAAATCCTGTACCGGCGTACCGATGCGCACCTGCAGGTTACAAGGCTTCTCAAGGTTCTTCCCGGTAACCGTGACGACCCTGTCGACAAGCGGTTTATTCTTTTGGACAGCCTCATATACGGCATAGGCTGTGCCTACATTATTGACGACACATCCCACTTCGATAGGCAGTTTTCCGGAGGGAACTTCCCGTCCCAAAAGCGCTTTAATGAGTTGCTTTTCTCCACCCTGCGGATACTTCACTTTTAAAGGCTGAACTTCTATATTCTCATACTGTGATGCTACCTCCGAAAGATATTTTATTGCATCCGGCTTGTTATTTTCTATCCCAATAAGAACTTTTTCGACACCCAGCCCCTTTTTCAGGAGTTCAATGCCAACCATAAGCTCCTCCCCTTTTTCAACCATCAGCCGATGATCGGAAGTCAGGAAGGGCTCACACTCTACGCCGTTGATAATCAGGTATTCGGCAGTTTTCCCTTCGGGAACTTTCAGCTTGACATGAGAAGGGAAAGTGGCTCCCCCCAGGCCCACAACACCTTTTTCCTGAATTTTGTCAATGATTTCCTGCTGCGAAGCCGTTATCTCCTTTTTTATTTCTTCGCTGGTATCGATATCTTCTTCCCATTCGTCGCCCTCTGACTGGATAGTGACTGCCAGGCGCTTATAGCCACTTGTATCGAGGACTTCATCCACTTTTTTTACTTTTCCCGATACCGAAGCATGCACATTCGCAGAGATAAAGGCTTCTCCTTTGGCAATCAACTGGCCTGTTTTAACTTGTTCCCCTTTTTTTACCACAACTTTGGACGGTGCCCCCAGGTTCTGAGCCACCGGTATATTCACTGTTTTAGGAATAGGAAGAACTTCGATAGGTTTATCTGCCGATATTTTATATTCCTGGGGATGAATTCCACCCAGTTTAAAAGTTTTTAATGCTTTCATGGTATTCATTTTTTATACCCTTTTAACCTTCATTATCTTTACTCCTGGAACTATCCGGAGCATCCTTGTTATCTGAATTTGATTGCTGCCCGGAACTGCCTTTTTGGGTATTTTTATCATCGGTTTTTGTTGTTTTGGTTACCTTAGCGGCTCCGGCCGTGGCTGCTTCCTTTTTTTCGGCTGTTGCCTTAGCAGCTTCTTTCTTTTTCGCCGTTTGCTTCTTCAGATTCTCTTTCGCTTTTTCCACGATCTTTTCACTCATCTCAGGGAAATTATCTTCAAGAATAGCATTTGTCGGACATATCGGAACACACAGTCTGCAGAGCTTACATTTTTTCGGATCTATGTAGGCCAGGTTATTTTCCATGGTAATCGCATCGAAAGGACAAGCCGTCACGCATTTGCCACAACCAATACAAGCCACCTCACAATGTTTCTTTGCGGGGCCACCTTTTTCCGTATTGACGCAGGAAATATAAATCCGCTTGCCTTTCTTTCCCTGGGGGCGCAATTCTATAATATCCCGCGGGCAGGCTTCCACACAGGCATTACATGCCGTACAGTTTTCTTCTACTACTTCCGGGAGGCCTGTTAACGGATTCATATGTATCGCATCAAAATCACAAGATTCTTCGCAATCCCCGCAACCCAAGCAGCCATTCGGACATCCGCTTTCACCGGCCGATAAAGCATGAGCAAACTGGCATGTGTTCGGACCGTCATACAGGACTTTTTGTGGTGCATTGGTTTTGGAGCCATTGCATCGTACCACTGCTACGTAAGGCTCTTGCTTCTCCGCCTCGAGCCCCATAATGCCGGCAATTTCTTCCATCACCTCATTGCCCCCTACGGGACAATTCATCCCCTCCAGCGTTTCATTCTTCACAATAGCTTCAGCAAATGCACGGCATCCTGCTAAACCACATCCACCGCAATTAGCAGCGGGAAGAGCTTCTTCCACCTCGTCAATACGAGGATCTTCAATGACCTTAAATTTCCGGGCAATGAAATACAGGATAACAGCGGCTGCTGTCCCTAAGCCCGCCATTGAAACGACCGCATATATTACTACTTCTTCCACGATATTTTCTTTTTTGTAGTTCTACCATTTACATGGAATTCTTCAAATAATTGCTGGACAAATGTAAAAACAAAAAATAAAGTTGTAAACGAAGCATCAACGTATTTAAACCATCACATATATCTGATAAAGAGTTAAATATATGTTTAATCATTAATAAAAAATATAGCAAAACATTGTAAAATTCAGAGAATCAGAGAGCCATCAAAATAATTTGGAATCTGTATAAATTAGGTAAGTATCAGTAATTTAGAATGGATTTCATAAAAAAAGGCCGGAATTTCCGGCCTTTTTTTTATTGAAACAAAATATATTTAAAACAAATGCTTTACCTGACAATGATTTTCTCGGCAAAGGCTTTGTTTTTCAGTTGAATCCTTAAAAAGTAAACTCCATTGGGAAGATTGGAGAGGTCAATGTTTTCACGGAGACTATTTCCCTGTTTGGAGAAGGTTTTTCTAAAGACTTCACTACCCGATGTATTTCTTATGGTAACCAGTGCATTTCCCGAAAGTTCAGAATCCAGGGCCATAGTGAATTCACCCTGACTAGGATTCGGGGTGATTGAAAGACCATCATTCTGAGCCGAAACAGTTTCCACATCCGTACAAACATCAAAAGTAACCGTCACTTCATCCACTTCGTTCTCAGTACATGGTGACTGAGGCGAAGCCGTTAAAGTAAGGGTCACCTCCCCGTTACTAATGTCTTCACTTCCCGGATTGTAAACAGTATTCGCCTGTGTCGGGTTTTCAAATTCACCGTCACCACTGGTACTCCATTGCACCATCGAAGCACTGCTTACTTCGGGGTCGGTAGTGTAGGAGGATGTGGTACAAATGGTTGTATCATTGCCGGCATTCACCTCAGGAAGGGGCACAATGGTTAGCTCCATAGAATCATCATCCTGCAGTCCTTCATCATATCCATATCCCGTTAAGGTAAGTGTGACATTTCCGTCTTCGATATCCTGATCACCACGTAGGTAGTTGACTTCCAATTCATCATTAGTGGGTACAAATTCCCCGTCGCCGGATGTTTCCCAGAGATGTTCATTGGTATATTGCGAGCTTGCTGCTCCGGTATTATACAAATTCGTTTGACAGATAACCGTGTCAGGACCAGCATCGACAACCGGTTCTTGTGGTTGCTCCAGGTTGAATGACACGATACGGGTTTTCCATGGACCCGTAATGTATTCGGAAGTAAACCAGAACGTTGTATCGTCCGATGGATCGACGCTCATGGTCGCATAGTCGCCCCAACGTTCAATCCCTGATTGCGAGGAGCTGCCTGCTATCACTTCAATCTCTTCCGTATTCATTTCCCCCAGGGGTGCATCAGCCGTACGGGCCACGTATCGAATGGAAGGATAGACTTCTTCCTCCCCCGATACCGAAAAGCCCAGGGCTATATCCCCGTTACCGTTCATGGCAATACTTCCAAGCCAACGATGCAACCCGTCATCAGGAGCATACGTAGATTGTTGATGAATCGTCCAATCCCCATCGGTATTACGTACTTCATACCAACGGATGCCATGTTCTGCCTGAAAACTCGTCACTACCGCATGATTCATCACCATAGAGAGATGATCATCAAACTTCCTGAATTTCAAAGGATACATCATCTGACCGATAAAATCATCCAAACCTGTACTTGTATTCGGTTGGGGAACGTTCGTTGATGCCGTAGTGTAATTTTCAGGCTCAAGGCTGTGTTCAAGGGTTATATCTGAATTAGAAGGATTTTCCCAATCAATAGTAAATTCAAATATCTGAATTTCGCGGGGATTATTACTATTATGCACTATGTAGTGAGGGATAGAATCCGGTGGTGCAGGGCCATCAAAATCTGCCGGGAGAATTCCGTAGTACTGACTGCTGAGTTGAAAAAACTGTTGTTCAGCGTCCTCTTCACCGGCAAGCATGGCTTCCCGGTCAAAAGCGGCTACGCCTGCACCCTGGAAGTTGCCGGAAAACATGTTATACGTAGCCACATAAGCATCGGGCCATACGCCTATCTTCGGATAATCGTTGAAATCATCGTATTCAAAAGCATAACGATAATATTCGCCTGTGGGATCGGATGTTTTAGAGACGGCTACAAGTTCGTAATACTGACCGTTAGAAGTTTCTACGGCAAACTGGCTGGCTACCCAACGCTCGGCCGCTTCATCATACACTACAATGGGATCACCATCATTGGACCCTGTCCAGGGGCCGATGAAACCATCCCACAATGTGGAGTTATCCGCCGGGCCATAAACGGTATTGCCTTCCTTATCGTAAATAGTAAATGACAGATTGATCATCTGAAAATAAAAATCTTCGCCAACATCCCCTTCGGTATCGGGAGGATATACACCATTCAAATTTCCGGTTCCTTCAAAATTATGGATTGGGGCTCTCATTTCCCTTGATCCTTTGTCCTTTTGCACAACGGGGTCTTCAATATCCCGATTATCGTCCTTCTGTGGTGGAATAAACTCGTTTTGAATAATGTTGTCTTTCCAGCTTCTATTGCGCTCGGAGGGTTTGATAGGTTCCTTATCTCTTAGCGGCTCCGATACATCAAAGTAGGCCGCTTTTTTCACCTTGGTTACTTTAAAGGAAGTCTCTTCCTGGGCAAATAAAGCACTTCCTAAAAATAACATCATTCCAATTGTAAAAACTAATTTTCTCATAATCATGATTTAACTTATCTAATTTTTTGCATAACTTATTTTTTCTAACAGAAAAACATTTAATATGTTTATCGATTTGACAGACATTATTAAGTTTTAAATAGTTTCCTGAAAGAAGCTACAAATTTAAAATATTCAGGATTCTTATCATCAAGGTTAATTAAAATCGGCTGTAACTCCCAGCCTGAAAACTCTGGGCACCGGATAACGCAGGTAATCAACACCGGAAGGAATTTCAGGGTCAAGACCATTGTAATCGGTGACAGTAAATACGTTCCGGATGGAAGCATAAACTTTTAGATCAAATTTCTCATTGTATAGACCTTTTAAATCGTAGCTCAGGGTAATTCTGTCAAGTTTCAGGAATGAAGCATCTTCCAGGTAATAATCAGACAGCAGTTGTCTTTGATCGAAATGTGTATATCCGGTAGCGATATTTCTTAAGTATCCATTTTCATGGTAAAGTTTTGAATACGCAGAATGGTTTGAGGCCACATTATTGTATAAATAGTTGCCACTCCATATCCTTCCGGTGAGACTCAGATTGAACTTCCTGTATTTAAAATCTGTATAGAAGCCTATTGTAAAGTCCGGAGAAGCATTTTTATAAAGCTGTTTGTCATCTTCATTTATAACCCCATTATCATCGTTGTCATCATATAATCCTTCAATAGGAGTGCCATCGGAAGAATACACCTGTTCGTAGAGATAGAACATACGAACCGGATGGTCTGTTGTTTGAAGCATCACATTTTGTCCAACTCCTCCGATGATTGCTCCGGTAACTTTGCTGTAATCGTTATTACCATTGACAATCGATTCGATGGTGGTATTATGGGTTGTTAGGTTGATTCCCATATGCCAATGGATATCTTTTGTTTTCACCGGTAACCCATTGAGGGAAAACTCGAAACCCTTGTTAGTAATACCGCCGCTGTTACTCCACCGATAATAAGTTTCGTTACCAAGCCATACCGGAAGCCTCACTAACATATTAGCGGTTTCACGGCTATACCAGTCTATAGTGCCATAAACCCTGCTTTCTGCCATACTGAACTCTATTCCTGCATTTAAGGAAGTCGTTACGGGCATCCTAAGATTCCTACTTAACGCTCCTTCACCACCATATGGATTAAGGTTAATCCTGCCGCTCTTACCGTAACCCAATCGCACTTTCAACTTATCGAAAAAATCCGTGTTTCTGAAAAATGGCTCCCGGTCCGCGCGCCAGGCAAAAGAAGCGCCCGGATAACTTTGGTATTTGTTATCCTCTGCAAACCGGGAACTACCCTCGCGAGTATAAGCCAAACTCAAGAAGTAGCGATTTTTATAATCAAAATCGAGCATTCCAAACAAGGAAGTTCTCGTTTGTTCCACAATGCTATTTTGATCGCTTACAATTTCCTCATTATTACCATTATCAATATGACGGATGATAGCGTGCTGTTCTCTTCTGTTTTCCTGATTGGAATATCCGGTTTTCAGATCGATGCTGGAGTGAATTTCTTTGAAATATTCGGAGTAATTGAGTGAACCCCGCCAGACCCGATCGGTTAGGCTAATCGAGTTATCTTTATCATACACAACTCCATTGCTCGGCGAAAACAATTCGGGCGGTATCCCGACCTTTTCGCTTTGATCATAGTCCATACCCCCGTAATGGAGATTCAACGAAATTTTCGGAAAAAAATGCATTTGGTATCGCAATCCCAGGCTGGTAAACAGGTAATCTTCTGACAAGGTATTATTGATCCTATCGAGTTGTGCCAGTGGATTTTGAGGTGTTGGATAATCGGATTCAGAACCTTCCGAATAGCTGTAATACTCCCCTCCTGAAGTATGAATGGGCTGAGTGGGATTAAAAAGCAAGGCATTTTGCAGCGCTTCTACAGTGTTTGTATAGTCTCTGGTTGCACGCTGCCGATCCATTTTAACACCTTTTACGTTGATATCCATCTCAAGATGATTATCGAGATAAGAAGGCCTCAGCCTTACACTGCCGCCGGTACGCTCAAGGGAAGTGTGTTTAAGCGTTCCCTCATTATTATCATAACCGATTGAAGCCCTGAATGGCATTGATAAGGAAGCAATATTCCCTGAAAATCCGATATGATGATTGTGGTGAAAGCTTCTTCTGAAAAGAGCATCCTGCCAATCGGTATTAGCATCGCCAAGGGCATTCAGCGCCTGTTCATTATCCGGATACTTTTCCTGTATAAGATCGCGGTAAGCAGGGCCATCCACTACCGGAACTGTCGAGGGATTTGTTCCAAATCCCAGCTCACCTTGATAGCGCACATGGATAGAAGAATCGACAGAGGGGGATTTTGTGGTGATAACAATAACACCGCTGGCTCCCCGCGAGCCATATTGCGTAGTGGCAGCAACATCTTTGAGTACATTGATTTGCCGGATGTCTTCACTATTCAGGAAGAGCAGAGGATTGTGTGTATCAGTGTAATATTTCGGATCAATGGGGACGCCATCAATGACATATAAAGGTGTGCTGAAGCCACTCAGGTTAGTGGCTCCCCGGATATTAAGCCGGGAATAACTTCCGGGAGAACCATCGCGGCGACTGATTCTCATGCCCAGGACTTTGCCTTTGATCATTTCTAAAGGGGATAGTAGAGCGCCGTGATTAAAATCGGAGGTGGAAAGCTGAACGGAAGAAGCGGTTTCGGAAGAAATTCTTCTTTGAAAATTATCCCCCGTTTTAAGCGTATCCTCCTTATTTTGGTAATGGTCAATACTGTCTTGTTCATCCATCGACCGGGAAAAGGGTTTGGAAATCTCACCGGGAGAACCAATCAATAAGCAACTTGAAAAAAATAACAGACTCAGGGAAAGCAGGGTTTTGCATTTCATAAATATAGATTTTGGGTATTAAATATCAATTTATGGCTTGCTGACACGTTTAACAAACTTATAAAGAATTGAATGATTTGCAAAAGAACTTAAGGTGATTTGTAGTATAAACAGAAAAAGAAGCCTCACCATAATGATAACCTCAATTTCTTAATTTTCACTATTTTTGCATCTTTCAAAAGAAACACATTATGGCAGAAGACAATAAAGTAATTTTTTCGATGGTGGATGTAAGCAAACAGACACCACAAGGGAAACAAATTCTCAGGAATATTTACCTCTCTTTTTTTTATGGGGCTAAAATCGGCGTCTTAGGACTTAATGGTGCCGGCAAATCCACCCTGTTGCGAATCATAGCAGGTGAAGATGAACAGTACCAGGGGGAAGTACATTTTTCGCCCGGGTATTCGGTCGGGATGCTTTCCCAGGAACCTCAACTGGATGAAAACAAGAAGGTGATAGATGTGGTTAAAGAAGGGGTACAGGAAACCGCCGACCTGCTAAAAGAATACGAGCAGATCAATGAAAAGTTTATGGATGAGGAAATCATGAACGACCCTGACAAAATGAATGCCCTCATCGAGAAACAAAGCAAAGTGCAGGAAGAGATTGATAGGCAGGGAGCGTGGGACCTTGACTCCAGGCTTGAGCAGGCGATGGATGCCCTGCGCACGCCCGACGGCGATCAGCCCATAAGCGTTATCTCAGGAGGTGAAAGAAGACGTGTAGCCCTTTGCCGCCTTCTGCTGAAGGAACCTGACATCCTGTTGCTCGACGAACCAACCAACCACCTGGATGCCGAATCGGTTCACTGGCTGGAACAACACCTCCAGCAATACAAAGGAACGGTGATTGCCGTGACCCACGACAGATACTTCCTGGATAATGCGGCCGGCTGGATCCTGGAACTCGACAGGGGCGAAGGCATCCCCTTTAAAGGTAATTATTCATCATGGCTGGAGCAAAAAATGGAGCGGCTGCGCCAGGAAGAAAAGCAGGAGTCGAAACGCCAGAAGGCTTTAAACCGCGAGCTGGAATGGGCCAAAAAAGGGCCGAAAGGGCGCCAGAGCAAAGGGAAAGCCCGCCTGAACAACTATGAGACCATGATGGCGGAAGATATCAAAGAAAAAGAGAAAAAGGTGGAGATACCCATCCCTAATGGGCCCCGTCTTGGAAAAGAAGTGATTGAAGCGGTAGACCTGGCCAAGGGATACGATGATCGCCTCCTTTTCGAGCATATGAATTTCAATCTTCCGCAAGCAGGAATTGTTGGCGTTATAGGGCCCAACGGTTCCGGGAAAACCACGCTGTTTCGCATGATTATGGGCGAAGAAGAGCCCGATGCCGGTGAGCTGAAGATAGGTGATACCGTTAAGATTGGCTATGTCGACCAGCGCCATGCCGATATCGATCCCGACAAAACCGTTTATGAAGTGATAAGCGGTGGCCATGAAACGCTCGAAATCGGAGGTCTTTCCATTAATGCCCGCGCCTATGTCAGCCGCTTTAATTTTAGCGGCGCCGACCAACAAAAAAAAGTAGGTGTGTTGTCGGGAGGTGAGCGAAACCGGCTGCACCTGGCCATGACTTTAAAGACGGAGGCCAACGTCATGCTCCTCGACGAACCCACCAACGATATTGACGTGAACACCCTGCGGGCGCTGGAAGAAGGTATTGAGAATTTTGCAGGCTGTGCCGTAGTCGTCTCCCACGACCGCTGGTTCCTCGACCGAATTTGCACCCATATCCTGGCCTTCGAAGGCAATTCCACGGCGTATTTCTTTGAAGGTTCTTTCAGCGAATACGAAGAAAACCGACGCAAGCGCCTCGGTGGCGACATCATCCCCAAGCGGTTGAAATATAAGAAGCTGACGAGGTAAGATAAGCGTTTTAGACGGCTTGTTTGTTGTTTAAGATAGTGGAAGGTGCTGTTATCAGGCGCTTAGCCGATTACATCGGTATTTTGCTAACCGTTATTGCATTTTCTAGCAATCCGGCTTTTTTTCCTCTGTCATAATCGGCTTAGCACCTGTTTAGCAACTTTTCTTATCACAAAAACCTGCCATCTCTCGCCATTCCCTCTGGCCCTCACTAAGAGCTGGCAGGTTAGCGATTCGACCTTCCAACTGTTTGGGTAGGCCGGCGGGAGGGCTGCAGATGGAAGGTCTTGGGAAATATGGTTTGTTGAATTTTCTAATCCTATTGCCGTTACCTATTCATCAAAAAGCGGGCGGTATAGTCGAAGTAGCCCATGATAAACTCCTTGCATTCATCATCCATCGGGTTGTTAAGGATGGCTTTACTCATGTGTCCTATCCAGTGCTGGCGCGCTTCGTCGGTTACGGGAAAGGGAGCGTGCCTGACTTTGAGCTTGGGATGGCCGCGACGCTCGGAATAGGTTTGCGGGCCACCGAAATATTGGATGACAAACAGAAACAACCTTTCTTTGGCCGGTTCCAGGTCATCCGGGTACATATCCCGCAACAGCGGATCGTGTCTCAGGCTCTCGTAAAAATCATCTATAAGTTTCCAGAAATTTTCCCTTCCTACCTTGTTATAATAAGTCCGTGCTTTTGCCAGGTATTCTTCCGCATCCATATTTTGTTGTTAATCGATTTTCCCCAACAAACAGGTTGATTGCACGATTTGTTTTCGTGATTAAAGTTTTAACCTTTCGCCCAGAAGACCTTTATGCCAGGCCGGGTTTTGCGAAATATTTGTTCTTTGTTGAAAGAAATATTGGATAATTAGTACAGATGCGGTCCCGATTAATGCTCCGAAATAGATGTCAATAAAAAAATGCTGAAGTATATAGACTCTGGAAATCCCCACAATCAAAGCAATTAAAAACAAAGGTATTCCCCATTTGCGATTAATGCTCAGCGCCAGGAAGCAAAACAGTACGAACGCTACAGCGGTATGTCCGGAAGGGAACGTGTGATAGCCATGTACATTCACTCCCTCCACGAAATTTAGCGCCACATCCTCGCCGAAGAATTTCTTTGGCCGGACCAGATGCGAAAAGAATCCACGCTTTCCCACACCCTGAACGATTAATGTTTCAAGCAGGATAGCCGCTGTAAAGACAAGGGTTCGATAGTAGTTCACAAAGAGTAATAATACAATGAGTACTGCCGGAATAATCCCGTCTCCTAAATATGTAGCATATTTGAAGAAGCTATCCCAAAAAGGAGTATGAAGGTCGTTAAGCCATAAAAGAAATTTACCTTTCGGCAGAAACAGAATAGGTACTGCTATAACAAGAAAGACCAGATGCGCCCGTATGAACGGATGAAGATTCTTCATTTTTTCTTCAAAAATAGGGAAATTTGTTATTATATAGTTAGTTAGTCGTTTTTCAACAATAAAATTGTCTATAATCCTTTACAGTCGATTGACGTTGCTGATAAGGGTGAGACTCAGCTCTAATTTTCTTTGCTACCTGTATAATTTCCATAGATTTCTCCCTGCGATACTTCACTGTCGCTCAGTATCTTGGTCGAAACGTCTCATAGGGATGGAAAACAAAGAAAAAGGCCAGCAAAAAACGCCGGAAAGGGTAGCGTTTTTTGCGGGCCTTTTTCACCTTCTGCTCTCCCAAAGCAACAGTCGTTCCGAACAAATCACTGAGCGATAGCGGAGTGATGCAGTGAGGAATCTAAAAAATGGGTCAAAAACCAATCTGATATGGGCTGGTAAATAATCATCTAATTATTATCCGGGCATAAATAGCTGAATTAAACGACTTAAGATTTTTAATTAATGTTTTAATTCCATGTTCACGTAATCGAGGAATTCCCGTTTTTTGCTTTCGTTTCTAAAATGCCCCATGTACTCGGCAGTAACTGTCGAACTGGATTTATCTTCAATGCCCCTGGAACTGACACACAAATGGTTGGCTTCAACGATGACGGCAACATCGTTGGTGTTCAGAGAACGACTAATTTCCTCTGCAATCTGGCGGGTAAGCCGCTCCTGCACCTGCGGACGGCGGGCATAGTAGTCTACGACACGGTTGAGCTTGGAAAGCCCCACTACTTTACCGCTGGATATGTAAGCCACGTGGGCTTTGCCCATAATCGGGACAAAATGGTGTTCACAACTGGAGTTGACCGTGATATTTTTCTCTACGATCATCTCGTTGTATTTGTATTTATTGTCAAAGGCCCGCATTTCGGGTTTATTCTTCGGGTCGAGGCCTTTGAATTTTTCCTTGACAAACATTTTGGCTACCCGGTGGGGTGTTCCGGATAAACTATCATCGGAAAGATCCAGCCCCAGTGTTTCCATTATGTCCTGGAAGCGATCTTCAATAAAAGCTATTTTTTCTTCATCACTTAGTTCATGCGCATCCTCTCGCATGGGTGTATCCACAGAACCGGGGATATGGTTATCACCTTCGAATTCTACTTTCGCTATCTTCTCGAAGGGAATATTTTTAATGGCTGATCCGTTTGTTTTCATAATTCGTTTGTTTAATTTCCAACTTTATTAACGAAGTAATTTTTGTTTTGTTTAAATAAAAAATATAAAAGGTAAACAAAATTTATCTTTTATAGGGGTACTTTTAGTAAGATGCTCGTTTAAAGACATTTATTTTGCGGATTTAAAACACAAGAAAGTCGTTTAACAATATGGAAGGAAAGTTTAACACAAGAGATGATGCTATCAATCAAATATCCAATGAAATAAAAGAACGTTTTTCCGGGGAGGGTACCGGACACGACTGGTGGCACATTTACCGGGTATGGCGTATGAGCCGGAATCTGGCCAGTCAGTATGATGAAGCGGATGATTTGGTTATCGAATTAGCCGCCCTAACGCACGATATGGCCGATCACAAACTCATGGAAAAACCTGAGGAGGGAGAAAAGGAGATACAGGAGTTGTTAAAGCGGCATGAAGTATTGGATGAAGATATTAATCACGTTTTGTATATCTCCCGGAATATTTCTTTCAAGGGGGCCAATGTAGAGGAACAGATGTCCACCTTGGAAGGAAAAATCGTGCAGGATGCCGACCGTCTGGATGCCATTGGCGCTATCGGAATTGCCCGAACCTTTGCTTACGGGGGCAGCAAAAAGCATGAGTTATACAACCCGGAAATTTCCGTGGAGCAACATGATAACTTTGAGGCTTACAAAAGCAGTAAAGCGCCTACTATCAATCATTTTTACGAGAAGCTGCTATTGCTGAAAGACCGGCTTAACACGGAAGCGGCCCGTAAAATCGCCGAAGAGCGCCATCGTTACATGGAAGAATTCCTGGAGCGGTTTTACGAAGAGTGGGAAGGCAAAAGATGATGGCCAACTTTGCCTTTTCATTTTGAAACGAGATAGGGCAATTGGCAGTGAGCAACAGGCAGGAAAATTAATGGCTTTCTTGTCCTTTCATGATATAGGTTGACACGAAGTTTAGTTGAAAACTTCCTTAAATTAGTATTATGAAAAATAAAAGTCATCGCCGCTTTAGTACCGTATTTAAAAAAGAGAAAGTAGAGCTTATCGATGAAGGTAAGCTAA
>JAIPBX010000095.1 GCA_021738485.1 Bacteroidales bacterium
GCAAGAACTGAATATAAATAATACAATCAGTAAAACCAAAGAGATTTTGATAGTTTGTTTTTTCATTTTTTACCAACCTTGTATACAAAAACTTTTATAATAAGCTGATTCTATCATTTGTTACTCTGTTTAAAAAGATATAAACCAATAATTATTGAGCTTTAAACGCACAATGATTGCCTACAGCTAGTTTTCTATGGATGTAAGCATAATTTACTGTTTGAATATAAAACTACTGGGGTATGCACATGACTGCCGTGCACCCCACATCTAGGTGCGCTCGGTATGAGCATTCTCTAACGGGTGAAAGTCCCGAGTACGGGTGATAGCGCCAAGTACATAGCCAAGAGCAAGGGTGTCCTCCGTGAGGGGGAATCTGAAGAAAGCTGGAGGCAAACTTCTGGCCTGACGAACAGGAATCTCATCAGGCATACCCTGACGGATAAGGTTGCCTAACAAACTGAAGTCCGAAAGCTATACGGAGTCAGGGGTGTAAATGAGGCAGGCGGATGGAAGGAAAGAGCATGTCCTTACCCGAGGAGGTCTTGCAGGAAGCCCAGGCTATGGAGGCCAACGACGGCAAAAGCCCTGAATACTAGCGAATAGGGGCTAGTAACTGCAAGAAGTCAGATGAAGGCATAGTAGGGGGAAACCCTGAAGGCTGGAATGTCAGGAGGGAGTTAGTAAATGAAGGATACCCCACTGGTCAAAGAAGGCAGAAGCTGTACACGTAGTGGTGGCAGACTCTATGCGCCTGAAGCCCGGAAGGCGGAGAGCGTGGAGGGAGAGCCGAGAGAGTGCGGGATGTCTGAAAACAACTCGACCGACGCAGAACGAGTAGATTTGCTAGAAAAGATACTGGATGAGCGCAATCTCCAGAGGGCATACAAGAGAGTATGCGCCAACAAGGGGAGTGCGGGAATTGACGGTATTGGGACCAAAGGGCTGCTCAGCCAAATAACTGAGATGGGGCTTGGAAATCTCAAGGAGCAGATACGAAAGGGGAAGTATCGTCCTCAACCAGTCCTAAGGGTAGAAATACCTAAGGAAGGGGGCAAGACGAGAAACCTGGGAATCCCGAGGGTCATGGACAGTTCTGCTTTTCTGATCGCGTCATGACAGCTTCGTCCCGGTCGGTATCCGTAACTTGACGGGTGAAATTCCGGATCATAGATTGGTGTCAGGATGTCCAGCTCTGCCTGCTGAACGATTCGATTTCTCACTGCCGGTATCCCAAGCTTCCTCACTCCACCATTCAGCTTCGGTATTTCTACACGCTTTACTGGTTTCGGTCGGTAGCCCTTCTTCCGCAGTTCTCCTACAAGTACTCCCAAGTTCTCCTGCAATGCGTCCCCAAAGTCTTTGATGCTCTCACCGTCTATTCCGGGAGCTCCATTCGCTGACTTCACCTTCACATATGCTCGTTCCAGTACTGACTCTGACAGGAGTCGCCCATATAAGCTGTACCAGACCTTCGGTTTCTCTTGTTTCTGCATCTTCTTCCTTTCAGTCTTCTTTCAGTTCGTCTTGGTTTTTCCCTGTCCACCATCTCGACCCTTCTAGCCTTCTTCAGGCAATGTAGCCAATTTATGATCAGGTACTTCCTTCCTACAGTCTGCGCATTCCAGCAAAAGGATTCCGCCTCTTACCAGTTATGGAGACTCTGTCCATCTCAGGACAACTTGCTGTATGAACGATCTGTCTTCCGTCTGTTTCCTCCAAAGATTTCGGTAATACTTCATCCCTTCGCATCTGATACAGGCTTTTGCCCTGCATCAGTTCATACTACTTGATGAGTATGATCAATTCAGTTTTCTCCTCCAGTCTGTTACCAGCTTTCTCAGGCTGAATCTTTCTCACTACTACGGACTCATCTGCCACCTGCTGTGACCTCAGAGCCTTCTTGAATCCCTTCTTGAAGACTCCTACCGCCTATAGCGGATCTCAGCAGGCTTCCTTAGTTACTTCACTGACTCCCGGTAGACGATCCCATCCTCAATCACACACCAGAGTTGATCAGGTATTGAGCTTCGCATTATTTTGCACGCTTACCCCTCCGGCCTGCCGTATCAGGTTCGCTCTCGCTATGTACCATCTACTTCCTATCGCTTCCTTCAGACCCGTCCGTTGCCAGACACGCCCTTGCGATTCGGATTATCTTCCCCCTGATCAGGGTGATGTCTGTTTCTTTCAACAGACCGGGTTTGCCAGTTTCGCTAGGCAAACTAAATAGAATTGTTTCATTCCAAAATTCTTTTTGGTTAATTTGTTGGTTTAGCCGCTTCAAAATTACTTCGGCTTCTCCAATATAAACTTGATCTTTTCCTTCATCATCTTTTCCGAAAAGTAGGTAGATTCCTGTATTTTGAAGGTCGTCTCTGTCTGTGCAATCTTTAACTTTTATTCTTGGAATTTTGTATGCTTTTCCTGTCCAATTAGATAATTCACAGGTCATTCGACCGTTTGGATCGCCATCAATTAAAAAAATTTTTATTGTTTTTCCGAATTTCATAATGATATGTTGTTTTTCGCTACAATGAGGCACTACGGTTCGCAGCTATGCCCAGTGCGGGTATTCGAAGATAAAATTTTTATTAAACCAAACTTAATTCGAAAAAACAGTTTTCCGGATAACGGCAAACCCCGCATTGGGTATAGGTGCTGTTGGGCGTTCGTGTTTTGCATAACCATCTGTCAATTTGAAAATACTACACACGATTACCAATAAGTTTTCAATATAGAGTTAGTTAACAAAATCATTGCATATATCTAATCATTTTCCACGCTATGCAGGAATTTTCTTACTACGTTTAAATATTCCTCCGTTTTTTCAATATGATGTTCATGCGAAGCATCCTTAAAAATATGAAGCTGAGAACCAGGCATCTTTTCTTGATAATATCTGGTCGTAACGGGGGTAGCTTCGTCATATTCACCACAGGTGAAAAGAGTCGGCAGGTTGATTTCATGTAATTTATCTACTCGTTCGTAATTTTTTAAAGTTCCGGTTACAGTAAACTCACTAGGTCCCCACATATATTCATATTGAGATATATTTAATTTGGCAAATGCCGTATTAAGAAATTCAGGCCATTCATCCAGTCGGCACACATGTTTTTGATAAAATACCATCATGGCATTTTGATATTCGTCGGAATCATATTTTCCGGATTCTTCGCCCTGCAAAATTGATTTCTTCACATCTTCGGGTAATTCCTCGATGTAAACCTTCTGATCTTCTATCCAGCGAGAAGCGCTTAGTAATGGTCCGGAAAGAATCAAACTTGTTACACCTTGAGATTGTTTCGTAAGGACATATTCAACAGCCAGAGATGTACCCCATGATTGTCCTATAATATGTACTTTGCCCAAATCAAGAGTATGTATAACTTGCTGAATTTCATTCACAAAACGGGCTAAACTCCACAAAGAAGTATCATTGGGATTATCCGATTTTCCACACCCTAACTGATCGTAAAAAATAACGGGACGTTCATCGGCCAAATTGGCGATTGGTTCCAAATAATGATGGGATGCCCCCGGCCCACCGTGTATTACCAGAAGTGGAATGCCAGGTTTATTCTTTCCGACAATTTTATACCAGATTTCACCACCAGTTACAGTAATATAACCTTCTTGAATGTTTCTTTGGGACTTTGAATGGGTTACTTTTACCTTTTTAGTCATACCGTTTCCTCCCAATATAATTAGAATAATGAATATGATAATTAATGATTTTTTATTCCGCCAGCACATAATTTTTAAATGTGTTCTTTGACGATTAGCCATGCCTGAGTAAAAATATCAAAGCTGATAGCCGATCCATTCACCGGAATGTGTCCATCCGGGCCTTCCGGGATATCGTTTCTGTTTACAGCTACAAATATGGTAGTACCGTAGTCCGGAAAATAGTACCATTCGGTTGCGAATCCGGGATTCGATCCACTATGGCCGAGCAATTTCGTTTCAAATACGTTACCGGCAGCGTCGGCAGAAACAACTCCGATTCCTAAGCCCGTGGCTGATTCAGGAGCAAAAGACTCCAAAGAAGTCATCAAATCAACCGTTTCATTTTGAAGTATTTCACCATTGAATAATTTATCACTAAATTGAAGCATATCTTCGGCTGTTGACACACCCGCTCCAGCGGTCCAATCCCACGAAAAATTCCAACTGGCAATGTCAACGACATCTTCTGTAGTGAAAAGCCAGGTGTAGCCATTCGTACAAGGTTCTTCCAATGCCCCCTGCCTGCTTAGTTTTGTTCGTGTCAGCTGTGCCGGTTCTGCTATTTTTTGCTGAAATAAGTCAGCTACAGAATCTCCGGTAGCAGCCTCCATGATCATCCCCAATATATAATAACCGGTATTGCTATAGCTAAATGCCGTACCAGGAGGAAAAACAGGTGTGTTTGGGACAGAACGTGACACAAGTTCCTGATTTGTCCATATCTTGGATGGATTGGTTAGTAACTCCTGCCAAAAAGAAACATTGTGTGTTATATCAAAGATTCCCGAGCTATGATTTAGTAACATTTTGATGGTCATTTGATCACCCTGAGGTATCAGCCCAGGCAACCATTTTTCTACAGTGTCATCCAGTGACAGTATTTTTTCTTCAATCAGCTTCATAGTCAGAACAGCAGTTAATGGTTTGGAAACGCTTGCCAACCATACTTGCATATCTGCATTCATTAATTTAGCAGAAGCAGTATCTGCTTTACCCGCTGTAACCAACCAACTATCTGTTGGTGTTTTAACTCCAAGAATAGCTCCGGGGATGTTTTCGTTGGCCACTGTTTGTTCTAAAATCACCTGCAAATCATCTTTGGGCGTTTTATTGTCAGCAGAATCCTTATCACACGCTGCAATAAATAAAAGCATAATTGCAAAAGATGATACAATCATTCTATAGTAATAATGATGTTTCATAGTAATTTCTCCTTTTCTTTAAACCTTAATATAAATCAAAATTTTCTTCAGTCTCGTTTTTGACAATGTATTGCTATATAATGAATCTAATATAATTACAGCTGACAATTGTCTGTCTATTGACATGACGCCCAACGTTCCGCGAGTACCCGAAGTTGGCGACCAAAGGGAGCCAATTTGAGCGGAGCGAAGCGCAGCCGGGTACTCGCTGTTATGTGGAGTGCCTAAATTATTTTAGGCATATCAATTCTTATTATATCCAAATTTGCCTCTAGCTAATAAAGCTTCCTTCCAGAAGCATTCTCTCTCAATGACATAAGCGTCATCGGACTTCATAGGCATATATTCAAGAAGAGTTACCTTGAAATATTTCTTTGCGTAGTCAATACCTTCGCTATTAATGATTTTGGTTAATTCATCATTCCAGCCATGCCCTGTGCCCACGTAGCACTTCCATCTTGACCAAATCCCAAAGCTTCCATATGCAGAGCCTACATACTTTTTACCACATTTTTTATCAACTATGAGATAAACGCCCTTTATATTTTCAAGTGCTGTTTTCCAGTCAGGTTTTTCTCGAATGAAAATGGCTTGTAATTCATGAAAATCTTTAGATATATAGTCATATCCAGGAAAACATTCACCTGAGTATGTTTCTTTAAGTATTTCAGAGACATGCATATTTTCAATATAATTTTCCAAATAGAAAGCTCTGCCTCTTGGTGGTTTTTTCAATTTTACTTTTAATCGGCCAACATAAGGCGAATATTTTTCGATTTCGTCTATTTCATAACTAAAATCTTGGCTAATGTTATTTCTTTTCAGAACCTTATATATACCGCCAAATAGCCAAGTATCTGTCTCTGGGTAGAAATCAATTAAAGAAAAAATGTACTCTCTTGAAAATTCATCCTTATTGCTTCGCCATCGATTCCAATAATGCCATTCATCTTTATCACGTACATAGACATCAAGAGGTTGATCTTGACCATTCCATCTCGCAGCATGAAATTTGTATTTTTCAGATGATTCGATACTGATAATATCAGTAATCTTTATTTCCTTATCGCTCATTGTATATCCCTCCTTAATTCAGGCATTCCACATAACGTTTTGCGAGTACCCGAAGTTGGCGACCATCGGGAGGGCAATTTGGGCGTAGCGAAGCGTAGCTGGGTACTCGCTGTTAAGTGTAGTGAACGATTTAGCTTCGTACAAGTTCCCAAAAATACATGGACGTGCTTTTGGGGCTGTTTTATACAGTCTTGTCCTTCTTTTTACGTTTGTTAATTCCAATAACAATTCGGCTGATTATAAGACTTATAAGTACAGCGATAACAGTGGAGTAGATGACAAATCGGATGTCATCGTAGAGTAGAATATGAACAATACGATTTATCGTTTTGACCAGCACTGATGGGTCTTGAACATTCATAATCACACCATCCAATGAAAAAACTGAACCGGCTTCAGTATACCATGAAATGTTCTCAATCCGCACACCTTCAATAGTTAGCACACCATTGTCTACCATCGTTTGTGTTCGTTGGTCTGAGCCAGAGAGTACACCGGTGCGGGTTCGATGGCTCATATTACCTGCATCCAATAGATACTGGGGAGTCAAAATGGGATAAGATCCCGAGAACGGGGCTCGTCGAGGTGGACTGATATGGTATCCAAGTATTGTCCTGATCTCCTCCTCCGACAGGGATGAAAGAGAATCGCTTATGGATAGGAAGGCAGTGTCCGTTGGGGCCCACACTGTCTTATCTGCAAGTTCAGGGTCAGACAGAATGGCATAACCTTCAGGATCGTATCGACTGAATAAATTCAGGAAGATGTCGTGGTCTCCGCTTGCTTGTAAAACATCAACGACACTAAGGCCGAAGCCATCGTTATTACAAACAAACTGATACTTAATCTCCATGGTCTCTTCAGCGCTCACCATGGGCAAAGTGAAGACAAGAAGGAACAAACCGAAGCTCCCAGCTAAGGCTATTCTTCCGAATAATCTGTTTTCCATTTTCAAACTAATAAACTCCCTATACTCGGCTGTTTTCAGGAAATCATACCGCCATCATCGAATAAATAAGACCCATTACAGCTTAGAATAAGATGATGGCTGCAAGACTCAGAACCACCCCAATCACATACATAACCTTACTGTAATTTGCCACTTTTGCCCCATCCATGCCGTCAAATGGAAAGAACGGAATCACCTGGTAAATGATGATCAGGTCAAGGATGGTTTCCAGCCCCGAACTGAAGAGCTCCGGAGACAAGCGACTCATCCCTGCGTAGACGAATATCAGACTCATCCATGTGGCGAAAGCTTTTATACCCTCGTATCGTGCGAACTCGCGATCCCGCCAGATGTCTTCCTTTGGAACGAAGAACCCGAAGGCCGGCCACCATGCACTGAATGCCAGTGCCAGAATAACGCTAAGAGAAGTGCCCCCCTGGGGCGCATCAAACCTGACCGGACCGTGCATTCTTGCAAATGGATAAGCCACCACCATTCGCAATGCAGTGATCCCTGCTACCATCGCCATGCCTATGAACAAAAATTCTGTGCCCCGCAGAGAAAACAGCGAGAGTGCCGCACCAACGAATACCGAAAACAGAAGGCTCTTCAAGATTGCCCACCACTTTGGGTGAACATCCGCCTTCTTGAGAGCATCATCTTTTACCCAGGTACTGTATCCGGTTGCAAATGAGTACCCAAGTCGTTTCAGAAAGCTTTTCGGCGAATACCCGAATAATGATCTGAAAACACCAGGCCGCTTGTAGCCATTTTTTGCAAACATATTCCAGGAAGCTGTATTATCGGCACGAACCAGGCTGAACTGGGTTTTCAATCCCTTTTCATCCATTGCTTTTATCCCGGCATCCAGGAGCCTTGCGCCAAGCTTATGACCTTGAGCCTTTGAATCAACAAAAATCCAGGAAAGCATACCTTCCCGGGGACTAACCTGTTCAATGAAAACCCCGCCTACGTAATCATCTCCCTCATGGGCATAAAATCCCCATTCCGGTTTTTTGGGCAGCATCAGAGATGCTCCGCTGCCGAATACACGCTTTCCAACTTCCCTGGTTTTTAGTCCCTCCTCAATGGTCTGAATTGGTGAAATAGTATAATTACTCATGCCGTTGATCCTTCGTTCTTAAGTATATCAAATGTAACCTTTACGTTACTATACAATACTGCAATTTTATGATAATGTCACGTATAAGTTACATTTTTTGGGAGGCAAGTGTGATTTCTGCTCCAAAACTAACATTCTTGTGGAATGCGGCTATGGGGGGCTTCGGTATCGTATTCTGGATCTATGGGGTCCTTACCCTGTTCTTGCCGGAGACCTTTGCTCCTTTCGGCTTTATCCTTGCAGTTCTCGGTGCTTTCCTGGTCATTTTTTTTGTAGTCACAGGGGCGGTCGCTGGAAAAAAAATACTGAACGTACCTGGGATGAAGGCACAGAGCACGACTCGAACCGGGCGTACAAATTCGGCTTTACTGTGGCCTGTGTTGTGTATCTGGTGTTCTGGTTGCTGCTTACTCGCGGGTGGGTTCCTGTCGAAGCCGCATTCCCGGCAATGGGTGCATTTACCGGAGGTTCCTATTGTCTCTTTATGGGGATTACCGGGCTGAGGGGATGGTATGAAACTCGTAACTCACCTGACTGAACGTCGCAAGGCTGCCGGTTTGACCCAGTCGCAGCTAGCCGAATTTGTCGGAGTCTCCCGTAAGACAATCAATACAGTGGAGAATCATGTATTTGTTCCATCTACCGTTCTTGCGCTAAAACTAGCCCATGCACTGAACTGCAGTGTCCACGATCTTTTTGAGCTTCCAAAGGATTCTTAACCGATTCAACTCTAAATTTTGCCAATTGATAGTGGATGGCGAGACACGATACTGTCAAATCGTTCATTACACTTAACGTTTTGCGAGTACCCAAAGTTGGCGACCAACGGGAGCCAATTTGGGCGGAGCGAAACGTAGCTGGGTACACGCTGTTATCGGAAGTTTGGACATCTCAAGAGGCTTTTACTATTCGATTTATCTGCTTCAATTCTTCCTCTATTTTAATCCGCTCTTCCTCTAAATCATAATCATCCTGGATGCCTAACCAGAATTGAGCCGAATTACCAAAGAACTCAGATAATCTCAATGCTGTATCTGCGGTAATACGCCTATTTCCTTTGATTATCTGTGATATCCGCGTCTGAGGTATTTTTATCTCTTTGGATAATTTATACGCGCTAATTTCAAAAGGATCTAAGAACTCCTCCTTAAGTATTTCTCCAGGATGTATATTTGGTAAACGCTCCATATCTTTCACCTCTTAATGATAGTCAATAATCTCTACTTCAGATACATTTCCGTTTCCCCATTTGAAACATATCCTCCACTGTTTATTAATCCGTATACTGTAAAAACCTTGTCTATCACCTCTTAAAGATTCCAATCTATTATTTGGTGGTATTCTTAGATCTTTTAGATTCCTTGCATTATTCAACATTCTAAGCTTCCTTCGCGCAATAGACTGTATTTCAAGTGGTAGTTTTAATGATTTATTGCCCTTCCATATTTTCTCTGTCTCTTTTGATGCAAAGCCAATGATCATTTGTAAATACTAACGCCATTGTTTAGTATTGTCAAGCGTTAGTAATGATTATCACATTGTCCAATTTCCGATAACGTTCCGCGAGTACCCGAAGTTGCCCGAAGCGAATGCGAGGGTAATTTGGGCGCAGGCCGGATGGCCGGAGCCGGGTACTCGCTGTTATCTGAAGGTTTTGGGGCTTCATTTAAAATTACACTATCGCTATCTTAATATTTTTTCCCAACGCCTTTGCTACTTTTTCGATTGTTGATAATTTAATATCCTCCGAATGATTCTCCATCCTCGATATAACACTTTTTGTTGTATTAATACGATTTGCTAACTCTTCTTGTGTTAACCCACTTCTTTCTCTTGCTTCTTTTAAAAATATTCCTATTTTATAATCCTCATAGCCATCCCAAAAATCTTCATTTGAGATTCCTTCATTTTTTGCTCTTTTGTCTACGTAATCATTGAGGTTCATTTCCTTTCCTCCTGAAATAATCTGTCTTATAGGTTTCTGCCTTCTTGATGTCATTTTTAGATGTCTTTTGTGACTTCTTGATAATTCCATGAGTTAGCACAACCAGATTATTCTTATCCCAGAAACTAAATAACCTGTAAATGTTTGTTCCAGACTTTATTCTTACTTCCCATATTCCGTCAGTTGATACAAGCTTCTTGAAATAGGTTTTTGGCACAAAATCCATTTCTTCTATTATCTTTAAAGTCCATGCAATTTTCTTAACTACACTTATTTCGAGACTATCTAGAAATTCTTCAACAGGACATTTTCCTGTAGATGTTGTGTAGAAAATAACTTCTCGACTCACAACCTATGTTAGCACACAAGCTAACTTTAGCCAATGCCATTTCTTAGAAATAACAAAATAAACTAACCCGTAAAAGAAAAAAGTAATGATGGTGAGTAAATGAGTCATAAATGCATTGTGAAATAAATAAAACGACGGGAGAGTGAATCAACTGGTCGGCGTAGACGTGAGGGACCGGAGGGGCGCCGAAGGCGGTGCGACTGGAGAGGAGCACGGAACCCCCGGAGCGGCCCGACCCTGAACCGCGGGAGCGGGTCAGGGGCACGCCCAAAGTAATCTAAAAGCTCTAAAAGTTTTGCATCTTTGGCCACGACAGAAAGACTTCAGTGCTTATCATCTGCTCCCAAAGCAGTGATGGAGCCTTTCAGTAATCCTCGCGGACGCCGAATTCAGCGAACTCCACCCAGCGCTCAGGACGCTCAACCATGATGCAGAGGGTATCGATCATCTGATAGTGGAATTTCTCTTCAGCGGCAATCTGCTCCAGAGCCGCGTGCACCCGGGAATCGCTCGCTTCCTTCACCTTTTCCTGATAGAAATCGATGCTTTTCTGCTCGATGTCGAGAGCCTGCTTGTAGACTTCCAGATGCTTCTGTTCGGACTCGAAGTGATCCTTCCTGGTACCTGAAAAAAGCTTTTTTGAGGCCTCTTTCGTGACCGCAGCGGCTGATTCGACATCAAAATTATCACGCTT
>JAIPBX010000096.1 GCA_021738485.1 Bacteroidales bacterium
AAACGCTGGAGTGGGCAGCGTTTTATGTGGGGCTTCTTTTGTGTTCTCTCCCATTGCAATCGTCTCGAAGGAGGAGTGAAGTGACGACTGAGAGACCTCCCGGATATTATAAACAGGCGTTTTCAACACAGCCGGGTCACGCATAACACAATAAAATCAGAGTGATTTGCTGCAGCAGGAAACAGAATAAACCCGCCAGTTTAACACTCTGTAGCCCATTCTGTTACAAAGCTTGACTGAAGCCGGTGCCTTAACGCACCGCAACCTAATTCGCAATTCCTACATCCTATACTAAAGGGCGATTCTATTTGATTGAATAATTCGTTTCAGGTCCGGTTCCATATTTTTCTATAAAAGTCCACGGAGCATCAAATCTATCAATTTCACTAATCCAACTAATTAATTGCCAATCAATGCCTAATTCAAATTTATAAACAGCGTCTTTGATGTCAAAAGTATATCAAATCTCATTTAATCTGATACGATATGAGCTGTTTTTATACGATAGTTATGGCACGTGATTCTTTTCATCAGGTTAAAATTTTTCGTTCGTCAATTACTTTGCAGTCTGTTACAGGTATGGTCTTAGACGTTTCAATTTTGTTCAACTCTTTGTATTCTATTTTGTCACCTGTTCCTATGTATTCTAATATGTAGTCGAATTCGGAAAATGTCCTTTGTTTTCTGCCTGTTAGTGTAAAATCGGCCTTTCCATTAATTTTAAACCTAATTGGTTTTCCAACCTTTAGTTCTGCAATTTTATGATTTTCTCTTTTCGGTATTCCAATTGTGTCAGAGTACTTTAGCCACACTTCAATACTGTCATTGTGCGTTTTTCTCATATCAAATATTTCAAAAGTCCAAGGCTTTGAGTGAATACTAAATCCTTTAAGATGAAGATTGACTGTATTTAAATATTCTTTTCTAGAATTTTTGAACCATTCAGGGAATTGCGAACTGTCCCAAGATTTATTCACTAAAAATGGGTCAAAGCCTTTAATGTCTTGAATTATTATTAAGTCAGCATTCTTAACCTTTGGGTCATTTTTGCATTCTATCGGCAAGTTAATAGTGTCTTCTTTGAGAAAACCTGTCTTTGAGACAATGGTTTCCCAAACTCCAACGCTTTGTCTAGAAGCTGTGTCATAGTCTGGCTTTTCAATTCTGTCAACCGACTTGAATATTTGAATTACGTCTGTCATTTATTATGTGCTATAACTAATTTATCTATTCATAAAATATGAACATATGCTCATCCTATAACTGAAATCTTGTTCACAAAATCGATATCTTGTATTCTTTTTCCTTTTATGATTTGCATTGAGATGCTTATGGAAGCGAAATATACAAAAAAATGTAATGGAAAAAATAAGCGAAAGAAAAAATCTGGGATTTGTTGATTAGGAATAAAATCAATGGGACAAGTTGGGCAGGCTGATGCTTCGTAACGCGGATAATCTCGGATCGGTATTTCATTTTTCGTCCTGGTCCGGAATTGTCGATGCGAAAATTAATTTGGTGGAAGGAGCGTGTGGGGTGAGGCTTTGCTTAGCACCATTAGTGTAAATGAGGAGGCCTCTCACTTCGTTCGAGGCGACTTGCTTTCAGAGGAGAAGGAGGCAAAAGCCCCACATAAAACACTGGAGTGAGCAGCGTTTTATGTGGGGCTTTTTTTGTGTTCTCTCTCATTGTAGTCCTCTCGATGGAGGAGTGAAGTGACGACTGAGAGACCTCCCGGATATTATAAACAGGCGTTTTCAACACAGCCGGGTCACGCATCTGCTTTGATACGCTCCAATCCGCGGCACCCGCGTTCCATTCTTATTTCTTTTGGCAAATAAGCCAGTTCACAGCTCTTCGTTGTATTCTTACCTCACTAATACACATAACACCCCGGTTTGGAAGGATGATCTTCCACCAGAGCATCTTTCGGAGTCTTCCGCAAAAGCCACACAATCAGAAAATCGCCCCCGGCGGCGAGGGTAAAGATCATACCGAAGCCCATCAGTCCCACCGAGCCGGTGCCGTAGGCGATGATAATTGGGACAAAGCCAAGGACAATCGCCGGCATGAAGGCGCCTAGGCGGTAATGCCGGGCTTTGAGGGCTTCTTTGCTGTGGCAGTAGGGCGTAAGCGTTTTCCAGATTACCCCGAAACGGATGGAGCGAAATCCACGGCTCGTGAACAAGGCCCAGGTGACACCGTGAATCAGTTCATGAACGACAATCCCTCCCAGTAAGATCGGCAGGAACCAAAAGCCCCATTCCAGGAAGAGGTTCTTAAAGGCATCTTTCGACAAGTGAGGTGCCCAAATCAACAGATACCCAATACCCAGAATGATAACCGGAATCAGAAACAGCAGGGCTACCACGTTTGCTTTCTCTGTACTGACCGTCAATTCTCTTTTCTGTGCTGATTGTTCCATCGTCATAACAATTTAACAGGGAGCCATGCGTTTCTCACGAATGGCTCTTTTGGGTTTGATCTTGTTTTATTTCACCGCTTCAACCGTATATCCTGCTTCGCGGAGCAGGTCAATCACGCCGTCTTCACCAGGCAGATGGCCTGCCCCCACAGCGATGAATGAGGATTTATCCTTTGCCAGTTTTTTGATATCGGGAACCCAGTTTTTGTTTCGCTTCAGCAGTAGCTCATCTTTGAATTCCGCGTATTCATCACTCATGTATTCATCCACGATATCATTAATGCTGTTGATATCCCCGCCCAGGTAATGCGATATCATCTTATCAAACATCTTTTTGGATTTGTCGTACTCCTTCATGTTTTCCAGCAACATTTTTTTCTGCATGTCCATCGGAATATTTTCAAGAAAACTAAGCTGCTCCTGAACCGTTTCGAGGCCTTTCACCTCTATGCTATTTTCCTTTGCCATAGAGGTCAGCTTTTTCTCAAACGAAGCGGGCTGGCACCCTAAAAAATGCATCAGTGTCATGGACGACAGGAAGAACGGCTTGATAGCCTGAAGTCGTTGAAAAGGCATATTCAGGCTGTCGCTGAAGAAGCCCTTCACCATGTTGTACTCTTCCTCGTCCAGATAATCTTTGGCGGTTGTGCCATCCTTATACATCATGTTTTGCTGAATGGTTGGCATTACGCTGGGATCATCAAAATCGAGTTCGAGCACGAGTTGATCGCTGTAGTCAAAAGCTTTCTGCACTTTGTCCTGAATCTGAAGATCGGTGGGGCACAGCAGATGAAATGTGCCGTATAAATAGGATGGCTGCTCCAGTCCGTTGCCCGATACTTTCCATAACAAGCTTCTTTCGTTTACCTGGCCGTAAGCGCTAATGAGTGCTATTACATATCCTAATACTAACAAAACATATTTTTTCATAGCTCAATAAATTTTGATTTACTTAATCAGTGGCACATCAATCTGATTTATTACAGGGAGTATCAAAAAATTTTAATGAGGTGCTTGCATGATGATAAAAAATGATCATATTTCTCATCGAAGCAGTTTCATAAGTCATGTTTGACGGGGATTTTTATTTATCAAAATACGTATTCAAAGAAAAGTTTCCATGAAAATATCCTGTTAATCGCAAATTTTTCGAATCTTTGTAATAATTCGATTCGAGCGGTTACCCATAAAGATGCGCAATGGAAGATTTTAAATCCATAGTGGATGAGTACTATCCAATCATATATAAGATTGGAAGGTCATTCACCAATAATTCGGCAGACTTTGACGATCTGTACCAGGAGATGTTGATCCAGATCCATGATTCGCTGAAAAGCTTTCGGTCAGAGTCGAAGCTCTCTACATGGATTTATCGGGTGGCACTGAACACGGCCCTGACTTTCAATCGCTCGGACAAAAAGAGGCAAAACGAAACCTATCCGGATAACTGGGAGAGAATTGACCGGGGAGAGGAGAGTGAATCGGCGGCAAAGGAGAGGGAATCAAGAATAGAAATGCTTTACGCTGCCATCAATGAACTCAAGAAGGAGGACCGGGCCATCATTCTCCTTCATCTCGAAGGAAAACAATATGATGAGATTTCAGAAATAATGGGTATCAGCCAATCAAATACGGGAGTAAAAATTATGCGGATAAAGAATCGGTTGCAAACCATTTTGAGGAGGAAGGGATATGAGCGAGCTTGATTTAAATAAAATATGGGACAGCGACAGGGAGAAAGCCAGGGACCATTATGAATCACTGACGGATGTGGAAAAGCTGGCTAAACAGAAATCGGAGAATATTCTGAATAAAATTCGTCGAACTGCCTTCGTCGAATCGATAATCTCTACTGTTGTTGTGGCAGCTATGGCCGTATTGTTTTATTTTATAGACATTTGGGTTTTTGCCGTTTTCATGGTATTTATTATCCCGGTATTTATTCTTTCCTATCGTCTTTACCGGAATTATACCCGCAATCTGAACGATGTAAACCAGCGAAAAGTGACGGAGTCAATAAGCGCCTACGTCCGTATGACAAAAAAATACCTTAATAAGGTAAAATTCTATATTTATTACGTATTGCCCATTGGCTATATAACCGGTTTGGCAGTTGGCACCCTTTCCAATCCTGATATCGAAGCTACCCGGGAGATAATAGAGCGATTGGGTATTGGTTTGGCCATAGGCGTTCCTTTGGTAGGTTTTATGATTTGGTTTTTTAACAGAAAATATATCAAATGGCTTTATGGCAGGCATTACAAGGCGCTGAAGGAAGTGCTTGAAAACCTGGAAAAGGAAGAATAAATCAGAAGTATCGATATTTTCCGAACCAATAAATAAGCCGTTAATTTATAGGCAATTGCCGGGTAAACCCTTCCTGTAAGGAGATAAAGGTTTCGGTGGCAATAATTTCCGGAATAACCTGGATATTCTCTACAATTATATCTTTAAGGTTTTCATTGTCTTTGGTGTATATCTTAGCCAATAGCGAATATTTTCCCGAAATATGATGGCATTCAACAATCTCAGGAATGTGCATAATTTTTTTAAATACTTCCTCGTGGGTCCGGGTGCTGACAAGGTTTACCTGGATGCCAATAAAAGCACAAGTATTATATCCCAGTTTTTTCGGGTCTACTGTATACTGCGAACCGGTAATAATTCCGGTGCTAATCATGCGTCTCACTCTTTGATGCACGGCTGCCCCTGACACCCTGCATTGCTTAGCCACTTCCACAAATGGAGCGCGGGCGTTTTTTCGTAAGATATTTAAAATTTTCTTATCCAGTCCGTCTAATAGCATATCATGAATTTGTTAAAAATTTTCAAAAAACCTCCTGATTTTAAATTCTGTAATTACAGTTTTCTTGAAAAAGCATATTTTCTCTTAACAAATATAAGATTATTGCGAAAATAACTTTTAATAAATTAATTTTATATTAAATACGATAACAATTAAAAAGGTAAGGTTATGAAAAAGTTTGATCCGGCCACTAGTCTTGAAGAATCGGCCCATTTGTCGCAAAACCAGATGGTAAATCCGCCCATCACCGATTCGGCGACGTATGCTTTTGAAAGCGGAGAAGATATGACGGCGACTTTCCATGGCGAGAAAGAAGCCTTTTTGTACAGTCGACACTGGAACCCGACAAACCTGGAATTATCCAAAGCCCTTGCTGCCATGGAGGGCACGGAAATGGCCTGGGTTACGGGCTCCGGGATGGCGGCAATCACCTCCACAATTTTGCAGGTTTGTAAATCGGGCGACCACATTGTTTCAACGATGACAGCCTATGGAGGAACTTTTGCTTTCATGAAAAACTGGCTTCCCCAATTCGGTATTGAAGTTGACTTTGTGGATATCACTAACGTGCAGGCTGTGGAAGCTGCCATGAAGGACAATACCAAAATGATTTACACCGAAACAATGACCAATCCGTTATTGCAGATTTCGGACGTGCCCGAGCTTTCAACGCTGGCACGACAGAAAGGCGTTAAACTGGTTGTGGATAATACGTTTACCCCGATGATATTCTCACCCGCTCAGCTTGGCGCCGATGTGGTTGTCTATTCGATGACAAAATTTGTGAACGGAAAAAATGATGCTACGGCCGGTGCCATTTGTGCCTCGGAAGAGTTTATAAACGCTCTGATTGATGTGCAAACCGGTACGACCATGCTTCTTGGCCCGGTGCTGGACCCATTGCGGGCTGCAGGTATTCACAAAAACCTGTTTACGTTGCCGGTCAGGATGCAAAAGCATAGCGATAACGGGATGTACTTAGCGAAGAAGCTGAAAGAAGCCGGGTTAAAAGTAAACTATCCTGGCTTGCCGGAGAATGCGGGCTATGAGGTAATGAAGCGCACCATGAATATGCAGTATGGTTTTGGTGGTATGATTTCGATCGATATGGACACCGCCGAAGAGGCCAGTCGCTTTATGTCAGCCATGCAAAACAATGGCGTGGGTTACCTGGCAGTAAGTCTGGGTTATTTCAGGACGCTTTTCAGTAATTCCGGAACCTCCACATCTTCAGAAATACCTGAGCATCTTCAGGAAAAAATGGGATTATCGAAAGGTCTTGTACGATTTTCGGTAGGCCTTGACCTGGATATTCAGAATACATTTACAAAAATCCAAAAAAGCCTGAAGGAAATAGGTCATCAGCAAACAACCGCCTGATAGGGTTCAGGCAAAAAGCCGGAATATAAATTATTCCGGCTTTTTGTTTTTTAGCTAAAAATCACCGACATTCATGGCAGAAATATACTTTGCCATGTCGATGCAAAAAACACCACAAGAACTTCCGGCAGGCCAATGGGTGGGGCTGCTAAGCGGTCTGGTTGCTTTTACGGGCATTTTACTGTTTGTGAACTTGAAGCCGGGTCATCCCGAAGTTACCTATGCTTTAGCAGTGGCAGTGCTTATGGCAGTGTGGTGGATCAGTGAAGCTATTCCTATTGCCGCCACGTCCCTGCTACCGGTGGCTTTATTTCCCTTGTTGGGAGTGGCTGATGGACAAATGGTTTCTTCAGCTTATTTCAACCATATTATTTTTCTGTTTATGGGTGGTTTTATGATGGCCCTGGCTATGGAGAAATGGAACCTGCACAAACGTATCGCCTTACGTATCCTTCTTACGGTGGGTGTCAGTCCGGCACGCATTCTATTCGGATTTATGTTTGCCACTGCTTTTCTTTCCATGTGGATTTCCAATACCGCCACGGCGATGATGATGGTGCCTATTGTTATTTCGGTGATCTCCGAGCTCGAAAACACAATGGAGCAGCAAAAGGCCCGGCACTATAGTACGGGGCTGCTGCTGGGGATTGCTTACAGCGCTTCGGTAGGGGGGATAGCTACACTGGTTGGGACGCCTCCCAATCTGGCTTTTAGCCGTATATATACTATCATGTTCCCCGAAGCCCCGGAAATTTCCTTTGCACAATGGATGATACTGGGTGTTCCTATTGCTGCCGTGATGTTTATGATGGTTTTCATTTATCTGCTGTTGATATTTCATCCGGGGAAAAACAGTAAAATGACTGGTGGCCGGAGTATAGAAAAAAGTTATGAATCCTTGGGCAGGATGCGAAAAGAAGAAAGGATTGTCCTTGTGGCTTTCGTATCACTGGCTCTATTGTGGATTTTCAGAAATAATATCGACACCGGGATGTTTGTCATTCCAGGCTGGTCGCAGTTGTTTTCAAATCCCGGATATATTAATGACGGTACCGTTGCCATGTTCGTGAGCCTTCTTTTATTTGTCGTTCCGGCTCCTTCCGATCGAAAGGAGAAGATACTGGACTGGAAAACAGCCCGGCGGTTACCCTGGAGCATAGTACTCCTTTTCGGTGGAGGTTTTGCTCTGGCTGAAGGGTTGGCGGAGTCGGGCTTTTCAGCATGGTTTGGCGAGCAACTCTCCTTTCTGCAGGGCGTTCATGCTTTTTGGGTTATTTTGACCATTGCCCTGTTGCTTTCACTTCTTACCGAACTTACATCCAATACGGCCACAGCGCAGATTGTCCTTCCTATTATGGCATCCCTGGCCGTCTCGATGAAGGTTCATCCGCTATTGTTTATGTTGCCTGCTACACTGGCCGCTTCTATGGCTTTCATGCTTCCGGTGGCGACACCTCCCAACGCAGTGATTTTCGGAACTAACGTGTTGCGCATCAGAACAATGGCACGAAATGGGTTTTTCCTGAACATTATTGGTATAATACTGGTAACCGTGATAGTATTTCTTTTTGGTGATGTCATGACTGATGCAGGACTGACTGAAATGCCGGAATGGGGTATGAAGATACAGTCGAAACCTTGAAAAGGTGTGGTAATGAGGATTCCCAGCCTGGATATGTATTCCATGCATTTCATAAATTGAGGTAGGGTCTAGCCAGGAGCTTTTATGCTTTATCTTTAATTTTCGAGGATTTATTCTGGTAATTCTGAACAATCCCATAGACAGGTCGTTAAATAACAAAAAATTATGCAAACTCAGGAGCAAACCGATATAATGACTCAAGAGGTTATAGAAGGTTTGAAGGCTCAGCCCAAATACATTTTATCAAAATATTTTTATGATGACAAAGGTTCTGAGCTGTTCACCCAGATCATGCATATGCCGGAGTATTATCTTACCGACAGCGAGCTGAATATCTTTAAAAGGTATAGCCGTCAAATTGTCAATTCTCTTTTAGTGGATTCCAGGCCTGTGAATCTCGTGGAGCTGGGGGCCGGAGATGGTTTAAAAACCCGACTTTTAGTGCAAGCCCTGATGAACCAAGGAGTAGCCTTTTCTTATGTACCTGTTGATATTTCAGAAGAGGCTATAGTTCAGCTTCAAAGCAAATTTAAGAAAGAGTTTCCCGGATTGGAAATAGACGGTAAAATTAAGGATTATGAAGCCGGCCTGGGGGATTTGCAACATGATTCATCATCGCAGAATGTTGTACTCTTTCTCGGTTCGACCATAGGAAACTTTGAAAGAAAGGAAGCCGTAGATTTTCTGCAGATGATTAATCAAAAGCTTAAAAAGGATGATATCTTGTTGATTGGTTTTGATTTAGTGAAAGACCCGGATATTATCCTTAAGGCCTACAATGACAAGCAAGGAATTACCCGTAGGTTTAACTTGAACCTTCTTGAGCGGTTTAACCGGGAATTGGGAGCTGATTTTGATATCTCGAATTTCAGGCATTATCCGTTATATGACCCGCTTTCGAAAGCTGCGAAAAGTTTCCTGCTTTCGGAAAAAGACCAGGATGTATTCTTTGAAGCCTTGGACGAAACCATTCATTTCGACAAATGGGAATTTATCTTCACGGAAATATCCAGGAAATTTGACTTACCCACAGTCAATCGTTTATCAAAAGATGCCGGCTTTTCGGTGTATAGAAATTTCGCCAATGAGGCGCATTATTTTATAGATTCTCTTTGGAAAAAACTGGAATAAAAGCTATGTGGAAAAAACTGGAACAAACCGATAAAGAAGCTCTAAACCGCGAAATCTCCCTCCAGCATCATGCTATACAATTTATTGCCCGTACCGGAAAATACCTCATCCCTGAAAAGGACGATGACAGCCATACCAACATGGAATGGAAAACACCGATAAGTAGCTTTATCGGAAATTATCTTCCCCATTTTATGCTCGTCGGCATTAAAATACCGGAGGTAAAGCTTACTATTTATGATGAAAACTATTATGTTTATCATGCAATCGAAATGTCCGGTCTCACAGGAAAAGAAGTTTTTGAGTGGCTTAGAAAAGCTTTACAGGCTCGTAAAATTGAAACACAAAATCTAAAATACGAGCTCCACTATGAGATCCCCGACCATAACAAATATGATGAACAGCCTTTTCCCGAGTTACCTCAACCCGGTAAGGGAAAATGGATTATCAATGGTTGGAAAGGTAGTGTTTTGCCCTTCAGTACTATAACAAATCATAATGAAGCCCGCGAACAAAAAAAGACAGTAAAAACGTTTTTCCGGGAATCCGTTAATATTACCAGGGATTTGCTGGAATAATTGGTTGCCGGTGTTAAAGGGGTATACATTTCGGAAACTCCTTTTTATGAATGCAAGTTCGGGTTTTCCCTACCGTCCTTTAACCCCCTCCAACTCCCCCTACAAAGCAGGGGGAGAGAAGAATGAGGCCGGTTTTCGGTAGATAGCGGGCTGATTGTATTGCAAGGACGTATTTTTAAAAGTTTACTCATCGCTAAAACAGGCCTGGATTTTTTGTAAGATGTTTGGAAGGTCGGTGAGTTCTTCGTTTTTAATCCGTATAACCCTAATACCTTTTGATTCCAAGATTTCATCTCTTTGTCTGTCTTTTCCTTTTCGTCTTATGTGAATTCCTCCATCTAATTCAACAGCAAGCTTTTCTTCAGCACAATAAAAGTCAGGGATATAAAAGAAGATTTCATTTCC
>JAIPBX010000097.1 GCA_021738485.1 Bacteroidales bacterium
ATTATGCCGACCAAGGCTATTTGTTTTTGATGATGGATTTAAAAGACACCGCCAATCCCCGAATCTATGTACGTTCATGGCAACCCAAAAAATTCGATGACGGCAGTATCATCGGGCTGAAGGATTTTCATTTTTGAGGTATGAGGTTATATTGGTTAATTGGTTGAATGGTTAATTGGTGGTGGGAAAAATCTCACGTAGCTCGCTCGCGAATGCTTCGCGTGCGGAGCATCTTGGCGTCTGTGACGCCCTATTCGGTCGCGGAGCTATTGTTTAGCGATCAAGCTCAACATTTGGGAGAAATCCCAAATAACAAATTTCAAATTCCAAAAAAGCCCCAAAACCCAATTTTCAAAAGAAGAAAAGAGAAGAGGTTTGGAGATTGAAAATTGAAATTTGTTTGGGATTTGGTGCTTGGGATTTGGGATTTTTGAAGCTTTATGGTTGATTTATTTCGTGGTTAAGCGAAGCCAAATCTCCCTTCTCCATGGGGAGACGTGTCCCGATTCTTCGGGAAGGGATTAAGGGATGAGGGGAAAAGATTTATACCCAATCACAAACACCCGAATTTAACCCTTTTAAAACCATTCTAAATAATTCCAAAATTTCCCATTCTATACTGTCTTTCTTATTTTTAAACAATCATTATTATAAAACCTGCATGCATGATACGCAAGACTATTTTTCTCTTTGGCCTTTTCCTGTTTATGAGCTTACTGTCGGAGGCGTCCGAATTCAAAATCCTGGATTTTTACAAGAATGAGAGTGACCTGGCCGCACGCCGCTATGAGCGTACCGATATCAACGATCAAAAATGTGCTCTCATCAAAGTGCGCACCGACCTGGAAGGACTGAAATTCAACACTAACATGGGAGTGGTGGGCGATATCGAGCGTAAGGAAGGTGACTACTGGGTGTATGTATCACCCAATGAACAACGTATAAAATTCATAAAGGAGGGGTATATCAGCAAAACCTTCAGCTTCCCCGCCTCGATTCAATCTTCGGCGGTTTATGTGCTTGAGTTGACAGGGACAGGCCAGGGAGAAATCCTGGGTAAGGATTTAGTAAAAACCACCTTCCGCATGAATACCTCCGGGGTATATATCTCCAAAAACAATGCGGCTCCCACGCAAGCTACCGGGGAAGTAGCCGAATATCAGCTTCCGAAAGGGAGTTATACCTTTACTTTTTCCAAAGAAGGATACCAGGACATCACCAGGAAGATAACCGTGGAAGAAGAGAAAGTACTGGATATCACCCTTGAAGAGGGCCGCCAGGAGTCCTCGTTTAAGCTGCCCGGTATTATCACAATCACCTCCAAGCCTGAAGGCGCGGACGTATTGCTTAACAACCAGAAGGTGGGTGTTACGCCCTTTAAAGATGAAATCATTGCCGGGCAGTACGATCTCACGCTGAAAAAAGACCTTTACCATACCTACAATGCTTCCTTTACGCTTAAAGAGGGAAAGACTAAAGAATTACCCGACATTGAGATCACCCCCAAATTCGGTTATATTGCAATCACTGCCGATCCGCAGCAAGCGGAAATATTCCTGGATGGGAAATCGCTGGGAACCGCGCCGGTGAGTCGCCGGAAGATCGAAAGCGGGAAACACACCCTCAGGGCCGAGTATGCACTTTATCACACGAAAACCAAAGAAATTACCATTGAAGACGGCGATGACAAAGCGATCTCTCTAACGCTTGACCCGGCCTTTGGTTCGCTGAAGGTGGAATCCGAACCCAAAGGCGCCGATGTCTTTCTTGACGGCGAAAAAGTGGGCACCACGCCATACGCCGATGAAAAAATAGCTTCGGGGGTGTACGAACTGCGGGTGACCAAAAAGCTGTGGAATGAGGAAACGGAACAGGTAATCATTCAAGACGAGCAGGCTACCGAAAAAATGGAGGTGCTCACCCAAAACTTCGGCAAGGTGAAGGTAGATGCCGGGGAGGCGGCTATTTACCAAAACGGCAACAAAGTGGCTACCGGAAGCTACGAGGCCAAACTCAAGCCCGGAACCTACACCTTCAGGGCCACGAAGCCCAAACACACCCCGGACGAAAAAGAGGTGTACCTCTCGGTGGGCGATAATCGGCAAATCACCCTTAAACCCCAACCGCAGCAGGGCAGCCTCTCCGTTTTCGCCGAGCCTGACAAAGCCCGGAATGCCCAGATATACATCAACGGCGAGCGGCACAAGAAAACCACCCCGGCGGTGATACCCCTGCTGTATGGCGAATACACGGTGACCCTGAAAAAAGAAGGCTTCCTCGACCAAACGAAGAATATCAGCATCGAAGCCAACAAAAGCCGGAAGGTCACCTTTGAAATGCAGACCTACCAGGGAAGCCTGCAGCATGACTTTAAAAAACACAAAACCGCCAAAATTTTGTGGGGAACGACGGCTGTGCTATTCGGCGGCGCCGGAACTTACTTCAAATTCGCCGCCGACGGGCACTACGATGACTACCAGGCCGCCACTTCCACCGCCAAAGCCACCGATCTGCATGACAAGGTCGAACGAGCGGACCAGTACAAGCTCATTGGCTGGGGCGTAGCCGGAGCAGCCCTTGTCCCGGCAATCATCCAGGCCGTCAAACAAGGCAAGGTAAAAAATAAGATGCAGGTATCAGCCCGCCCGGTCGATAAAGGAGCGGTATTGTCTGTGAAATGGAAGTTTTAACGAAAAAAATACCCGAGCCATGATTAAGAATATAAATAATATCACCATTGCAACAGCTTTTATTGGCATTTTACTTACAACAATAGCTTTTAATGCGTGTGAGGACAGGGAATACAACAACCCTTACGATCAAAAAGTAGAAATTGACACTCTGTCACCCTATGATTTGGAAGTGGAGCATGTCAGTATAGTCGAAAAGAAACTTACCTGGAAATGCGATGCGGAGAAGGTAGAACAATTCATCATTGACAAGAAAGTAGGGGATGCAAACTGGCAGGAAGCCTTTGCTGAAGTCGCTGGCGATAGCTATGAATGGACGGATACGGAGATTGAACTAGGGAAATCGCATCAATATAAGGTGAAGGCTAAATTTGATGAAAAGACGACAGCAGCAAGCTCATTAATAGATTTTGATGCGAATATTCCTTCGCCAACGGACCTTCAAACCGAAGAAATCAGTGATGTAAGTTACAAATTGCTTTGGAAGGATAATTCAAATGGAGAACAAGGCTTTAGAATAGATAGAAAAAGAAATAATCAAGACTGGGAAATAGACTATGGAAAGGTTCAGGCTAATCAAACTCAATTTGTAGATACCAATGTATTAGCCTCCAGGGAAAATAACATTAATGTCGAATACCGGGTTTATGCCTTTTATGAGCAATACGAATCGGAAAAGATAAGTACCAACACTAACGCAGCACTGACTGCCCCCACCAATGGGCAAATCATATCCAATTCCATTTCTTCAGTAACGCTCTCATGGCAGGATAACAGTGAGGGAGAACAAGGATTCCGAATTGAAAGAAAATATGAAGGAGGGACCTGGAATGAAATAAACGAAACACAATCCAACTCATTTGAAGATGATGATTTTGAATTGAATACCCAAGTTTATTACAGGGTTAGTTGCTATTACAATCAATACAGTTCAAGTTACTTAGAAAGCGATTTTGATGCTACCATTCCTGCCCCCGAAAACTTTGAAATCACACAAAATTCCATGACTTCTGTGACTTTGAATTGGAGCTACCCTTATACAGGTCACGACTATTTTCAAATCGACCGGAAAGTGGATAATGGAAGCTGGGAAACGCAATACCAAACCGTAGACGCCACTACAACTTCTTTGACGGATGAGGTAGCCCTGGAAAATCATGATTACACCTACCGGGTTATTGCAATACTGGAGCAATATTTATCTAATTATGCAATTCAAATTATATACAAATTTCCTTATGAGGGTTTAATCTCCTACTATACTTTTGATGGGGATGCTACTGATGCCCATGGAAATAATAATGGAACTGTAAATGGAGCTACTCAAACATCTTCAGGAAAAATTAATCAGGCATATAGTTTTGACGGAAGTAATGATTTTATACAGACATCTTTGTCAGGCAAAGCAAAGTCTTTTGCTTTTTGGTTTAAACCCTCAAAAGATTATACTGCCTCAACAGGAAGTCAAAGAGGGTTTATAGATTTTAATACAGGGAATAGTGAATATTGTTGGATAGGTACAAGGTGGAGTGGAGACAGTGAAATAATTACTTTGCATACTGGCTCAAACCAAAGTGGTGGATGGTCTACATCAGCATTAGATTTGTCTACGTTTAGTTCTGGAATATGGTATCATATAGCTTTTGTTTGGAATGGGAGTACATATTATTTATATCTTAATGGCATTAATAGATCGTCACCAGATGAGTCTAATCCTTTTACGAATTTAATATCTTCAGAGATAGATATAGGAACAATGAAAATTGGAACTTCTAATACTGATTTTTTTTATGGTTCAATGGACGAAGTAGCAATCTATTCCAGAGCACTTTCATCATCAGAAATATCACAATTATTTAACTCAGGTGATGGATTACAATACCCTAATTAGGTTAAATAATCTTGCAGGATAAAACTAAAGCAAAAAGAGTAAACATATCATGAATAGATTATGATAAAAACAATCAAAAAACACATAAAAACATTCGCTCTGCTATCAGCCTTGATAGCTCTGGCATTTGTGTTTTCATGTGAGGACCGGGAGTTTAACAATCCCTATGAAAATCTTCCACCTGACCAATGGATGCCGGGTGAATTAAAAGTGCAAGATGTGTCACTTCCCGTCAAAACACTGGAATGGCAATATGATAAAGAGCGCTTTGACGGGTTTGCCATTGATAAGAAGGTTGGTGATGAGGAATGGCAAATTCGTTATGATACGGTCTCCAAAACTTCCCGAAAGTGGACCGATTCATCGCATGCGGCTGGATTGCCAAATAGTTACCGCGTTTATGCTGTTGCGGATAAGAATACATCTGCTCCTTTGGATACTACAATCACCGATATAATAGAATCTCCTTCAGATATTTATGCAGATAAAATCAATGATGCTGTTTTTGAAGTTCAATGGTCTGATGAATCTGATGGAGAACATGGTTTCCTGGTAGAGCGCTATGAAGAAAACAGTTGGGTAGAACTCACCAGGACCCAACCGAATATCACGTCTTTTAATGATTCCACCGTATTGCATATAGAAAACGACTCAGCAACCTACCGTGTAAGCACCTGCTTTGATACCTTGAGTTCAACCTCTTTTACATATTCGCATCCCATTGAGTTTTCAGCCCCGGACCAGCTAAATTTGGAGAGAATTACGGATATCCGTTATAGACTTACCTGGAATGACAACAGCCACGGAGAGGCCGGCTACAAGATTGATAAAAAAGTTCAGGGGGTCTGGAAAGACGACTATGCAATCACACCGCCCAACACCACCTCCTTCGTCGATTCCAGTGTTTTTCAAAAAGGGGAAACTATCAATTACCGCGTATATGGTTTTGTAGCGGAACGAAGTACAACCAAAGCGGAAATATCAAATCTTTTTGAGCTTCCTGCACCCAGCCAACTATCGTATCAAGCACTTTCGATGAATGAGGTAAAGGTTAGCTGGCAAGACAATTGTGAAGGGGAGGATGGTTATCGGGTTGACCGGAAGTTAGATGATTCTCAGTGGATATCTCAATATCTTACATTGGCTGCCAATAGCACGGAATTTACAGATAACCTGGATATACAGCATCATACTTACTCGTATCGAGTCTACGCGTTTTATGAAACCGAAAAATCGGAGAAAGTGCAATTGGAACTTTCATCCGCTCCGGTAGCTTCCTTTATTATTGAAAGTGAAAACAATAGCTATGGGGAAGAGTTTATACTGGATGCCTCCTCCACAACCGATTTGGATACACCCCCGGACGAAATTGAGGTAAGGTGGGACTTCGATAATGATGGAGAATTTGACACAGGTTGGCATACGGATAAAACAGAAACAACCTACTTCACGGAGGTGGGTATGCCTGAAATCAGATTGCAGGTAACCGATAACGAAAACCCCATTGACGAAAGAGTTAAAAGCGTTGAGGTATTGAATATACCCCCAACGGCCAGCTTCACGATTGATCCTCAGACAGGAACAACAGCTACAGAGTTTACATTCGATGCTTCCGGTTCAGATGACCTGGAAGACGATCCTGCCTTTTTAGAGGTGAGATGGGATTTTGAGAATGACGGTGAGTGGGATACAGACTGGAGCAACAACAAGACTATTACTCATTCCTTCAACCAGGAAATTATTTATACGATTAAACTGGATGTCAGGGATACAAAAAATACCATTACTTCGGCTACTGAGCAGGTTTCCGTTGGTCATGAAAATCTGCCTCCGACAGCATCTTTTACCGTAAGTCCTGAGTCAGGGAGTTACAGCCTTGATTTTACATTTGATGCATCAGAAGTAAGCGATCCGGAAGACCCCGCTAATCAACTGGAAGTACGATGGGACTGGGAAAATGACGGAACCTGGGATACGGATTGGGATACAGAAAAAATTACCCAACATCAGTTTTCAACGCCCGGAGATTATACAACCAAAATGGAAGTTCGCGACACGGAAGGTCTCGGCGATAACACAACGAATACAACAGAGGTAATCAATGAGCCGCCGGAGGCGGATTTTACAGTAAGTCCGCAAAGTGGTAGCTACGCCGATGAATTTACATTTGATGCTTCTGCCAGTAGCGATACGGAAGACCCATTGGAAGAACTTGAAGTCAGATGGGATTTTGAAGATGATGGGGTTTGGGATACCGATTGGAGTACAGATAAAACCGTCAATCATCAATATCCTTCGCCGGGCAGTTATACGGCTAAAATGCAAGTTCGCGACAGCCAGGAAGCCACCGACAATACAACTTCAGAAATAGAAGTTATTAATGAGACGCCTGAGGCTAGTTTTACAGTAAATCCCCAAAACGGAAGTTATGTGGATGAATATACATTTGATGCCACAGGATCTTCTGATTATGAAGATGAAACGGAGACCCTGGAAGTGCGCTGGGATTTTGAAAACGATGGCACCTGGGATACTGACTGGAGTACGGAGAAAATAATAAATCATCAATATACTTCCCCCAGCAATTATACCGCTAAAATGGAAGTTCGCGACAGTCAGGAAGCTACAGACAATACAACTTCAGTAGTAGAAGCGATCAATGAAACACCGGTAGCCTCTTTCACTGTCAGCCCCGAAAGTGGCACTATCTATCAAACATTCACCTTTGATGCTTCGGAGTCTACCGATTATGAAGATGAAACAGAGGTCTTAGAAGTCAGGTGGGATTTTGAAAACGATGGCACCTGGGATACCGATTGGAGTACGGATAAAACAACCGAACATGAATACGATGACCAGGCAGATTATACGGTAAAGCTTCAAGTAAAAGATGCTTACGACGCGACCGATATGACTACAAATCAAGTAAGCGTTACCTATGGACAGCCGGGACTTGAGTGGGTTGATGTAGATGGCGGCACTTTTGATATGGGATGTACGGAAGAACAAAATAATTGTGAAGATGACGAATATCCGGTACATACTGTAACTTTAAGCAGCTTTAAAATCACAAAATACGAAATCATCAATACCCAGTATGCTGGATTCTTGAACGATATTAACTGCAACAGCGACGGTAGCTACAACGACGATGAATACGGCAACGTGGAATACATTGATATGGATGCCAGCGATTGCCAGATTGATTACAGTGGCGGTCAATTTGTTGCGGAAAGCGGCAAAGCTAATCACCCGGTAATAGAGGTAAGTTGGTATGGCGCCAACGCCTTTGCCGAATGGGCCGGGGGCAGTTTGCCCACCGAAGCCGAATGGGAATTTGCCGCCAGAGGTGGTAACCAAAGCCAGGGATATATCTATAGCGGAAGCGACAACTTGGATGAAGTGGGGTGGTATTTTAGTAACAGCAACAGCACCCACGAAGTAGGGCAAAAGCAAGCCAATGAACTGGGCATCTATGACATGAGCGGCAATGTTTGGGAATGGTGCCACGACTGGTACGATGAAAACTATTACAGCAACAGCCCGGAGAATAACCCGCAGGGGCCTGCATCAGGCGATGAACGAGCTCGTCGGGGCGGTTCGTGGGGACACAGTGGTGACGCCTGCCGTGTGGCTAACCGCTACTGGGGCGACGGTTCGTACTACGACCGCGGTTTTCGTATCGTCCAGTAATTTACCTCGTGAAATAAAATCGAAGATTTTAATGCGAAGCATTATTTCACGGGGTGAACAAGTAATCTTTTGTCTTTTATTGCTTTTACCCTTACTCTGTGAAATAGCGCAGCTAAATCTCAGGTTTATTTCACAGGGTGAATACTTTTAGAAAGGGCGAAAGCTATTTTTTTACTTTTTGAAACAGAATAACTAAACCGTATTATCTTGTTAAATCAATTTTTATCAGATCAAATTCATCAAACCAAGACAATCAAAAAGTGGTTTAGACTATTGGGTGTAGTACACAGTGTTATTCCTTTTTTTCACTAATTAAAATTTTTATAATTTTAAAAATCCGATTGATGATATGCTATAAAGGTTAGGATACTGATCCAATTAGGAGAATAAACGGAATTTTACGGATGTACAAACGTTAGGCTGCATAATATAATTTTAAAAAAGTGAGAAATGGAAAAAGTAACAATTAAAACCGCAGAATTTGGAGCCACAAACTATAATGGACTTGCTGTTGATTATAAAATCCAATATCAAAAAACTGAATCTGGATTTCTTAAAGATACAGTAAAAGAGCTTTGGGTAAAAATAACTATTTCTCATTTTGTGTTAATCGGCTGGCAATTGCCTGACAACATGACCGTTGACCAGCTAATAAAATTAACATTCCCATTTGCTGTTCGTTTTATAACCGAAAGATTAAAAGATGGAACGCTTAAAGAATTTGAAGAAATTATTATTTCCAGAGAAGATAATTTTTTCCCATACCCTTATGACATTAACAAAGTTAAGAAGATAGAAGGCTATGAAATATCTGTTTCAGAGAATAATATAGATATTGGAAAAAGAATTCAAACTAACCAACTTGCAGATTCTATTATTGAACTACGAGATAATATTAACGCATTAATTTACCACAAGCATAAAGATATATTATTAAAATTAGGCCAAGAGCGAAATATCTTAAATTTTTTCCGAACTATTGATAACCAAGAACAATTTTCATATGCAATTTCGACTTTAGGAAATTTAGTAAATGATTTAAATGTAAGTTTGCTTAAAAAAATCACCAAACATAAGGAAAAGGACGCAAAATCATTTGAATTATTAGAGATATTCCTATCAAGTATTGATTCAAATCCAATTGAAACAATTGAAATTTTTAAAACAATTAATCGGATAAGACAGGGTTTCCCAATTCACACTGATAAAACTGAAATAATCAAAAACCTTAATAAGTTTAATATTGAATATCCTATTACCAATCATGATAAAGCATGGAAAATCATACTTGAAAAATACAAAATTGGACTTGAAAAATTATTGATAAAAACAAAGAAATACGCAGCCTAACAAAGCTATTATACGCCAGCCGTGGCATCCACAGCATATTGAGGGTTTCGTTTTACCCTCTCCCATGCGTTCAAGCTGATAAAGTCACAGCTGGGCTAAAAGCCACGCCCAGGCGCATATAGCCGGGACGTTCCACCTGAGACGGACAAGTGTACTCATCCTCCGGATCACCAAAGTGAGCCTTTCTATGGATTTTCAATAATTAGCTATATGGAAGGGAACGAAGCGCATAGCGGTCAAAGCTAGGCATAGAAAAGCTTATGTAAATAGCAAAATAAAATCATAAGTCTTTCGCAAGGTTAAATTGCATATTCCGGAGCAAACTGACCCCCAATTCCGGAAGAAATTGACCCCCATTCCGGGAAATTGACCCGGGGGTCAAAAAGTGCCATACTGGCAATTTGACCCCATTATCGAAGAAGGTTTTTGGTAAAATTTGC
>JAIPBX010000098.1 GCA_021738485.1 Bacteroidales bacterium
GCCCAGGCCGGACCGTCATGACACCACGCAATGAAATGGTTTATTTTTGGCTCTTCACCTTCGGCTTCGATGTAAACGGTACCATCGGGCTCATTTTTTACAAATCCTTTAATGTCGTATTTTTCTGCTGTCTTCAGCGCAGCATAACGGAAACCTACATTCTGAACTTTGCCGCTAATGCGGATGTTGACGTGTTTTTTCATATTAACATTTTAAGCGTTTTTGCATCATGGATTCTACCTTTCGATAAAGCTGGGCCGGCGACAATGGTCGCCAGGCTAACTCATTAAAAGAACCACCCAAAGATATATAATAATCAATATTAGCAGAACAAAATTCACTGACAACATGCTCGTGAAAATTGATAGCGGCAATCCATCCGTCTTCCACATCATCGAACCATTCGCGGTAATAATCATCTTCGCCGCTGTGAAAGTTCATAACATTCTCCCCGATAAGAATAAATTTGTTAATCCCGTTTTCCAACAGTGTTTCGATAATATTTCTTTTCAGGAACATGACATCATTGTAGAGGCAATCGTTCCATTCGCCTATCATTTCTATAACCACATAACCTTCAATATAGTCGGCATAAAGGATTTTCAGGTAAAGTGTATTGGAGCCGAACGAGTCCCATTGCGGGTGAATAAGGTGGTCATAGACTGCGTTTTCAAATTCAAATTCACTGTAATCACGCCCGTAAAAGGGTGAATTGACATCTTCAGAAGCGATGTACCAATCTCTCCAGTTGTAATGTGGTTCTATTAAATGCATAATTTGTTCCTCCGTTTACATTGCTTCTTTGACGGTACAAGGTTATAAAGGCTGAAGGAAAAATGCAAGGGTAAATCTGATCTTCCTGAGCGCTTTTCTGCCTTACTTATTTTGTTTTTTCGCTTTATATAAACGAGTGGCCAAAATTACGAAGATTATGATACTAATGGCTAAGGTGATATATTCGCTGGTGAGATTTTCTTCATTGCTTGCTATATCATGAAGAGCCATAAAAACCAAAATGGCAAATGCAATAATAATGGTGATAATTACTATTTTCTTTTCTCTGTTCATGAAGGCTGAAGATACAAAAAATGTTTCAGACGGAAGCTAAGATATAAAAAAAGAAGGATAATCCGGTAAGAAAATCGTATTTCCAGTAGTCGGATTATCCTTCATGAAAAAATTCCTTATGGCAGGTATTTTTTATCAAACAATTGTTTGGAATTGAGTAAAATATCTACGTACTGAGACCTTCTGTAAGCAAACGGGTCCGAAACATTTTTACGCGACATTACCCCTTTGAACTCATTCAGGTTTCTGTAGCCTTTTTGCGACATCCAGCTATATATTTTGTTATTGAGCGTTCGGATATGATCAACCTGGAATTTATACAGAGCACTGACCACTTGTATGGCATCGGCCCCGGCCAGTAACATTTTAACGGCTTCTTTGCCATGATAGATGGATTTATTGGCAATAAGCGATGTATTGACGTTACCGTGCAATAAAGCCATAAAACGCATAGTGTCTTTATATTCTCCCTCAGGCGTCAGGTAGTAGGGATGCTGTAACTCTAAGGAGTCGATATTGATATCCGATTGAAACAGTTTGTTAAAGAGAATAACTCCTTTAGCCCCGGCATCATCCAATTGTTTTATGAAATTGAGCGGATTGGAGTAATTGCTGCTTAATTTCACGCTTACTGGAATTTTAACGGCTTTGATTACGGCTTTCAGTGCTTTTATCTGGTCTTCTTCCACACTATGTGCTGTTTTATCAAACTCGGTAGGCGTATAGTAAAAGTTAAGCTCCAGCCCGTCGACACCGGTTTGTTCAAGTTTTTTGGCATAATCCACCCATGTATCGTGGTTAATACAGTTGAGGCTAGCAATAAGTGGTATCTTTATTGCTTTGCGCACTTCTTTAACTTTCTCAAGATGATCCTGCGGTCCGGCGTGCTCAATTTTCGGAAAAATATCGGTCATTTCCGCATAACGCTCATCATCCTGTGTAAGAGCTTCATCATGTTCAAAAGCTTCCAATTGGATTTGCTCTTCAAATAATGATCGAAAAATTATCGCACCGGCGCCGGCTTCTTCCATTTTTTTAACGGTCTCCGGGCTTTCCGTTAAGTTGCAAGCTCCCGCTACAATGGGGCTTTGGAGCTCCAGACCCATGTACTTGGTTTTTAATTTTGACATCTTTCTATATTTTAAATTTTCCTGACTAAAATAGGAGATTTTTCACATTTGGGCTCCTAATTTCCCAAAATATTTTCCAACAAAACAATAATGCTAATCACATTGTTTGTAAGGACTACTGATTAAAATATTTGTTTCAACCTGCTCCGTTGGTTTTCGGAGGTTTTTTTTAATTTAGCGGCTGATTTAACAAAAAGATTATGATAAAAATTACATTACCCGACAACTCAGTAAAAGAATACGAAGATGGAATAACTGCGCTGGAGATAGCTAAAGACATCAGCGAAGGGCTGGCCCGAAATGTCCTTGCCGCAGAAGTTGACGGCGAAGTGATTGACGCTACACGTCCCATAAATCACAATGCACAGGTAAGGCTGCTTACGTGGGACGATGAAAAAGGAAAATCCGCTATGTGGCACTCCTCAGCCCATCTTATGGCTGAGGCCGTTGAATTGCTCTACCCGGGGGTAAAATTTGGTGTGGGACCGGATATCGATAATGGATTTTATTACGACATAGATTTTGGGGATTATGAAATTTCCGAGGCGGATTTGCGCAAAATAGAAGACAAAATGCTCGAACTGGCCAAAGAGAAACAGGTTTTTCAACGCCGGGAAGTCCCCAAAAAAGAAGCACTGGAATATTATAAAAATAAAGGGGACCAGTATAAGGTCGAGCTGATAAATGACCTGGAAGATGGGAAGATTTCTTTCTATCAATCCGGATATTTTACGGATTTATGTCGCGGCCCGCATATACCTCATACAGGGTTTATAAAAGCCGTTAAACTTACCAATATCGCCGGGGCTTATTGGCGAGGAGATGAGAATAACAAGCAAATGACCCGGATTTACGGCATTACCTTCCCCAAAAAGAAGGAGCTCAATGAATACCTGGAAATGCTGGAAGAGGCTAAAAAGCGCGATCACCGCAAGCTGGGAAGAGAGCTGGAAATATTTACCTTCTCCCAAAAAGTAGGCGCCGGGCTACCCTTGTGGCTGCCCAAAGGAGCTCAGCTGCGGGAGAGGCTGGAGCAATATCTTAAAAAAGTGCAGAAAGAAGCCGGCTATGAGCCTGTGATTAGCCCGCATATCGGAAATGTAGATTTATATAAAACCTCCGGGCACTATGAGAAATACGGGAAAGATTCTTTTAAACCTATCAAAACCCCTGTAAAAGATGAAGAGTATTTCCTCAAACCGATGAATTGCCCGCATCATTGTGAGATTTACAAACATAAACGCCGTTCATATCGCGACTTACCGGTAAGGTATGCTGAGTTTGGAACGGTATATCGCTATGAACAGAGCGGTGAATTGCACGGGCTGACCAGGGCCCGGGGCTTTACTCAGGATGATGCACACATTTTCTGCACCCCCGATCAGGTAAAAAACGAATTTAAAGGGGTGATGGATATTGTGATGCGTATCTTTAAGGCTCTTGATTTTAATGATTTTGTTACCCAGATTTCCCTTCGTGATCCCAATAAACCGGAAGACTATATCGGTTCGGATGAGAACTGGGACAAAGCGGAGCATGCTATTATGGAAGTGGCCAAAGAACGGGAGCTCAATTATGTAGTGGAATACGGCGAAGCTGCTTTTTATGGTCCCAAAATGGATTTTATGGTGAAAGATGCCCTGGGACGCTCCTGGCAGTTGGGAACAATCCAGGTCGATTACAATCTTCCCGAACGCTTCGACCTTGAATATGTGGGCGATGACAACCAAAAGCACCGGCCGGTAATGATTCACAGAGCGCCCTTTGGTTCAATGGAGCGGTTTGTTGCTGTATTGCTGGAGCATACCGCCGGAAAGTTTCCCTTATGGCTTATCCCTGATCAGGTTATCATATTACCAATCAGTGAAAAATATCAAAATTATGCAGAAAATATTTTATCTTTGCTGAAGAATTATGATATTCGCGCCCAAATTGATGACAGGAACGAAAAAACCAGTCGGAAGATCAGGGACGCGGAAGTCAAGCACATTCCTTATATGTTGATAGTGGGAGAACAAGAACAAGCTGATAAAACGGTATCAGTGCGTAAACAGGGCGAAGGTGATAAAGGCAGTATGGGAATGGAAGAGTTTGCTCTGAAGATCAAAAAAGAAACGGAAGATATAATGAGTTAAAACTCAATATATATTTGTTTGTTGAAAATATATGAAGTCAAACCAAAAAAAGTGAGGTAACTATAGGAGCACCGAAAAAGAAAAAGTTCAACAGGAGAAATGCCTACAAAATTAATGAAGAAATCAGAGCCCCCATGGTCAGGGTTGTAGGCGAGAATGCAGATGCAGATATTCACGATATCAAAGAGGCACTTGATATGGCAGAGCAGCAAGGACTAGACCTTGTGGAAATATCTCCCAAAGCAAAGCCCCCTGTGTGCAAAATCGTGGACTTTAATAAGTTTCTGTATGAACAGAAGAAAAAGGAAAAAGAGATGAAGGCCAAATCGGCTAAAGTGGAGGTGAAAGAAATACGTCTGGGGCCTAATACAGATGATCACGATTTTAACTTTAAAAAGAATCATGCCCATAAATTCCTGGAAAATGGAGCCAAAGTTAAGGTTGATGTATTTTTTAAAGGACGTTCTATCATTCACAAAGACAAAGGGAAGTATCAACTTTTGCGTTTTGCCCAGGAACTCGAGGAAGTGGGCAAAGTAGAGCGCATGCCTCGTATGGAGGGCAAAAGGTTGATCATGATTTTAGCTCCGAAAAAAGCGAAATAAAATAAAAGTAAATACTTAAGTAAAATAAAAAGCAGAGAAATGCCTAAAATGAAGACCAATTCCGGTGCCAAAAAACGTTTTACAATGACGGCAACCGGTAAACTCAAGCGGAAGCATGCTTATAAAAGTCACCTTCTGACGAAAAAGACCAAGAAACGTAAAAAGCGTTTGACGAAGGTTTCGATGATGAATACAAGTGATGCCCGACGCATGCGTCAGCTTTTAGCTAAATAAATGAATTGTTTAACTTGCTGTATGCTTAAAGACTTCTGTTAAGAAGCGCTGCAGTAAAAAATGTACCTAAAATGCCAAGATCAGTAAATAATGTAGCTTCCAGGGCCCGAAGGAAGAAAATAATGAAGCAAGTGAAGGGCCAGTTTGGAAGAAGGAAAAACGTCTGGACGGTAGCAAAAAATGCATACGAGAAAGGTCAACAGTATGCATACCGTGATCGCCGAAACAAAAAGAGAGAGTTCAGAAAATTATGGATAAGCCGTATTAATGCCGGTGCCCGCCAGCATGGCATGAGCTATTCGCAGCTTATGGGCAAAATCCATGAAAATAACGTGCAGCTTAACCGAAAAGCTCTCGCCGATTTAGCCATGAATCATCCCGAGGCTTTCAAAGCGGTAGTGGATTCGGTGAAAGATAAATAAAGATAAAAGATGACATTTTATCGAAAACGTCCTGTCAATTGGCAGGACGTTTTTTTATGCTATAAGAGTTTGTAAGTTATTCTATATCAAATTTTAATATTTTCCAATTTTGTTGCCGGTTTTCTTAGTGTACCATTGTGCCTTGGAGTCTTCGTGCCTTCTGGTGCTACCGCCACGAAGGCACGAAGATACCAGGATACACAAAGTTTTTTATGATGTTCTGCGTTCAAATGCCTGATTTTTAATAATTTTAAAGAAACAGGCAAAGGGGCTGAATATACGATTTCATGTCAACTCACATCAACCATACAACCATTCAATCATACAATCTCACTTTCCTCACTTCCCCTTCCCTCAAGGCCTCCTAAAAGCTGGAAGGTCAGCCGCCCCAATACCTTCAACTACAACCAATTACAACTAATTACTACAAATTACAATCAATTACAACCAATTACCATGAATGACCACGAATGACTATCGAATGACAAACCTAAAAACCCAAAACCTACAAACTTAAATACATAAACACTTACGCACTTAAACACTTCCTAACCAGTTCCCAATTGAAATTTAAAAAACCTAGAAACCTAGAAACTTAGAAACCTAGAAACCTCACTTCCTCTTCCTGATTCGGCCTTCTCCGGATTGCTGGTTTTTTAGTTACCCAAAACACGAGACCCGCGACCCGCGACTCGAAACTAACACGTCCAGACCTTCCATCTTCCCCTTCCCTCAAGGCCTCCTAAAAGCTGGAAGGTCAGCCGCCCCAATACCTTCAACAACATACAACCAATTACAACTAATTACTACAAATTACAATCAATTACAATCAATTACCATGAATGACCACGAATGACTATCGAATGACAAACCTGAAAACCCAAAACCTACAAACTTAAACACATAAACACTTACGCACTTAAACACTTCCTAACCAGTTCCCAATTGAAATTTAAAAAACCTACAAACCTACAAACCTAGAAACCTACAAACCTAAAAACCTCACTTCCTCTTCCTGATTCGGCCTTCTCCGGATTGCTGGTTTTCCCGGCGGCGGATGATTTTTTTCACTTGCCTGGTAAGAATACGTTTTCCGATGATTTTCTTTTCCTTATCCAAAAGGTAAAGCACCGGGGTGGTATTGATATCGTATAAATCGTGGAAATTCTTGGTATAACTCCAATAACCATAAACGTTTGTCCAGTTGAGGTCATGCTTGTTGATAAAATTTTTCCATTCTCTCACTGAAGTATCCGTGCTGACGGCGTAGGTGGCCAGGTTCCATTTTTCGCGGTTTTTCCGGTAAAATTTATGCAGTTTGGGAATTTCTTTCTGGCAATGGCCGCAGTTGCTATCCCAGAAAATTAGGATCGTATAATCTGCTTTAATATCATGGAGCGATACAGGATTTCTTGCCGTATCCATCATCACTAAACCAGGCGCTTTTTTCCCGATTAACAGGTTTTTTAGTTTTTCTCCCTTTTCCACAATATTTTTAACGACCTGCTCATTCAAATCACCGGTCCGGCCTTTTTTGAAATAATTCAATGCCAGGTGGGTGAAAACGGCATCAAATCCCATGATTTTACTCCGTTCATATTTTCGGGTGGATTTCCAGAGAATATATTCAAACAGTTTACTGCTGTCAGGAGCGGTATTTAACATCCGGTCGAGTGCTGCCGCGATGGAGTCGGGATGTTGAGGAACGACTTTATCGAGGTATTTTTTGTAGCGGTCATGAAATAACGGGGTTCGAAGCATGCGGGGATCGGAAAGGGGCATATTGTCCCAATAATGTTTTTTGTAATAATGAAACTGAAAAGTACTATCACTTTTGTCTTTGGGCTTCGGGACTTCTATTTCCCGCGAAGCTTTTATAAAAGCAGCCGTAAAGGTGCCCTGGTTTTCTTTAATAAAATCTTTCTGATATTGCTCGACTTTTTGGTTTATCGATTTTATTTTCTGCTGGGCTTTGGGATTCCCGGATTGTTTAAGCTTTTGAAGTCTTTTGCGTTTGGCGGAGATTTCCTTCACATATTCATAAAAAAGATTATTTTCTTTGGAACCTTTTATGGTGAGGGTTTTCATCATTTTGGACAGGGTAAAAGAAATGGAGAACTGTTGATCCCGGTTTATCAATAAGTCCATGATTTTATTGTTCGACTGGCCTGCGATTACATACATCCCTGCCGGCAGAAGGCTGTCGCCTGTGAAAGCAAATTGGCTTTGATTCACCCGGGCAGTATCTTTAACTACGATTTGATCACCGTAATACTGGGCCAGGTAGCTAACCGTATCCTGGAAATTTTTTAAATTGAACTGAATGTCATAGCCCTTGTCCTGAGCATATAATCCCTGGCTGAAGATCAAAATAAATAATGCAAGTATTTTGAGTTTCATACGTTTTAATTTAGCACACAAAAATAAGTTTTTTCGACGTTTACCAAATGGAATTCTTGTACAGGAAGTTGATAGAGATGGAAAAGTTTTTAAATTAAGTCGCATTATTGTACATTTACTTCACTAATTGGAATATCCTTATGAGAAAAGGCATTTTATATATCGTCTTGCTTTTATTTTGTCATGTAACCATTTTGTCTGCCTGGGGGCAGTCAGGCGTGGAATCAACAGTGCTTGAAAGATATCGCTTGTACAGAACGTACGACAGTCTCCGGCAACTTCCTGAGGAGTCACAATCTGCTGAGGAAATCAAACAAACACGGCAAAAGCTGAAAGAATTAGACCGTTTTTTACCCGGAACGTATATTCCGGCAGGCGATACTAATATTTCACGGCAGTTACTGATAAAGGAAAACAACCGCATAAAAGCAGAGAATGAGCAGTACCATTCTATGATGATTTATCTCTACATTGGCGGGGGACTTATACTGCTATTGGTGATAACATTTATCACTCTCTTTGTAATCAACTATCGAAAATACCGGTATTCCAAATCTGAGATAGATAAGCTCAACAACATCATAAATGAAAAACAGGAACAAAACAGGCAGGAGGAAGACAATGAAGATAATGTAGTAGAGGAATTACGGCGGGAAATAAAAAACTATAAGGATGAGCTTACCAAAGCCAGCGATTTTATTGTGAACCTCAGAAATGAAAAGATACGGCTGGATAGCGATTTGGAGGAGTATAAAGCGGAGCTAAACACGCTAAGGGATAAGAAAAATAAGCTGGAGAAGAAAGTAAAGTCCTCCGACGAGGAAAACCAAAAAAGCTTTGATGAATTGAATCGGCAAAAACAGGAGGCAGAAGAAAATTATAACCGGTTGTATCAGGATTACCAGAAAATCGAGAAGGAACACCGTGAGATGAAGGAGAAGATACAAGCGGTAGATGAAAATATCCGCAAAGAGCAACGTGAACGGGAAACGGTCAGGGAAGAGTTGATGGGATGGATAGAGTCCAAGAATGAAGAGATTCAATCCATGAAGAAATCAAAAGTTAAAAACGAGCGGAATCTGAAAGAATTGCGGGAAACGATATCCTCCCTGCTTAAAAAGGAATTGAATTCAGATAATCCTTTCAGCAAAAGAGTGAATCTTGACATGAATGACCACGAAAACATGGGCAATAATCTCAAGACCGTAATGAAAAACAAGGATGACGAAATTGCGATGCTTCAGAAAGAAAAGGAAGATCTGAATAGTGACAAGAAAAGCCTCGAGAATCGCATCGAAAAGTTAGAACAGGATTTAAAGAGCATGAAAGATGATCTTTCCGATAAAGATGAATTGATCTCCGAAGAGTTTAAGAAGCGAAGGCAGTTGGAAGATCAACTGCAGAATATGCTCAAAAACCTTAAGAATTATTAACTAAACTAAAGTTTTGCACTTAAAAATTTAAATGATGAAATATTGAATTTCAATAAATTATCATTAATGAGTTATAACTTTGTGTTTCTTTGAGTCTTCGTGCCTTGGCCGTACTTCAAGAAGGCTACAAAGGGCACAAAGGTACACTAAGAAAGCCGTATAGCATAATAAAAACAACCTGCCAATCGGCTCCCCATACTGGAAAAGCTACCTATCCGATTGAACCAATAGGATTCATAAGGTGTTTAATGAAAAAATCAGGCGTATGAAACTGGAAGAGATCAGGCGGGATTACCTCAGAGGCTCCCTCGACAGAAAACATCTGAGGGATGACCCGGTGCAGCAATTTAATGATTGGTTGGAAGATGCCCTGAATGCCGGCATTCAGGATGCCAACGCGATGACATTAGCAACGGCCGATGCGTATGGGAAACCCAGTGCACGGATCGTATTGTTAAAAGGATTTGATAAAGACGGCTTTCGGTTTTTTACGAATTTTTCGAGCCGCAAAGGAGCCCACCTGGAAGTGAATAATTTCGGAGCTTTATTGTTCTACTGGCCTCAGCTGGAACGCCAGGTAAGAATTGAAGGT
>JAIPBX010000099.1 GCA_021738485.1 Bacteroidales bacterium
TTTATAAATAGCCATAGAAGGCAGCGAAATGAAAAAACATATACCGAATTTTGTCACTTCTTTAAATCTCTTTTTCGGAGTACTTGCTATAATATATGCAGGAAAAGATATGCTTACCTTGTCGTCGTTATTTATTGGTATGGCGGCAATAATGGATTTTTTTGACGGGTTGGTGGCCAGGTTGCTAAATGTTTCTTCCGCTATCGGCAAGGAGCTTGATTCATTGGCAGACGTGGTTTCTTTTGGCGTGGCGCCGGGATTGATAATTTTTCAGATGTTAAAAGACACGGGATGTACTTTTGAAATGGCTTCACTAAATTTAGTGCCTTTTATTGGGATATTAATCCCTGTTTTTTCTGCGCTGAGGTTGGCTAAGTTTAATGTCGATACCACCCAATCAGAGAGCTTTAAAGGGCTTCCCGTGCCCGCTAACGCCATTTTTTTTGCTGCATTTCCGGTGATTATATCTCCGGTCTTTTCTAATGCGGGAGTGCTACATCATTTTCTTGCTTCTTTGCTTGAGAATGGCTTATTCCTGTTAATCCTGGTGGTTATATTTTCTTTACTATTGGTAGGGCCCTTCAGGCTGTTTTCGTTAAAGTTTAAAAATTTCAACTGGAATACGCATATAATTCAACTAATATTTGTGGTAATTGCTTTGGTTTCACTGATTGTTTTTAATTTTGCCGCTGTTCCTTTCATCATAGTAGCGTACATTATATTGTCGCTTTTATTTTTTAGGGGGATTAACTAAAGAAGTGGAATGAAGGTATTGTTTAAACATTACAGTAATATTATAAGGATTATTATTGTTTTTTTGGTGATAATCATCTTTTCCTGTTCAGGAGGGAAACAGCCAGATTATACTGCGCTTACTGAAACGAATAGAGAAGCTATTAATGAAACCTTAACCACACAAGAGGAAAAAAAGCTTTCATCCATTTTTACCGGTTCATTGAGTGAAAAGCTGGATTCTTTGATGCAGGTTTATAAAAACAGGTTTAGCTTTCATGGGAATGTTTTGGTGAGTTATCGCGGCATGCTGACATACAGCAAAGCATTTGGCACGGCTGATTTTAAAACGGGAGCACCATTAAAAACAGACTCCAAATTTCAGCTGGCTTCCGTCAGCAAACAATTTACAGCCTTTGCCGTCATGATGCTTGAGGATAAAGGCGCGCTTTCATATAATGACACCCTACAAAATATCATCCCACGCTTTCCATATGGTAGAGTGACTATTGAACAACTGCTGCACCACACTGCCGGAATGCCCAACTACATGTGGCTGCTCGAGCATAAATGGAAACAAGGAAAGAAAGCCTACAACGATGATATCATTCATTTGATGAATAAGCATAATACCAATCTTTATTTCAGGCCGGGATATCGCTATGATTACTCCAATACAGGTTATGCGGTTTTGGCCAGGGTGGTGGAAAAGATTTCCGGTCAACGTTTTGCCGATTTTATGAAGGAACACATCTTCGAGCCTCTTGAGATGAATAATACTTTTATATACAGCAATGCCCTGGATAGGAATTATCCTGACCGTCTGCGGGGGTATTACCGGCGCTGGGGGCGTTACAATTCCATTAAAGAGACCGTGCATGATGGTATTGTCGGGGATAAAAATGTTTATTCCACAATAATGGATTTGTACAAATGGGACCAGGCTTTATATGAAGCTAAATTGCTTCCGAAGGAAAAGATAAGCCGGGCTTTTGAGCCTGTTAAGGTAAGAGGCAAATGGGAGTATCCGTATGGATATGGTTTTAGGATAAAGCAAGTGAATGATAAAAAAGTGGTTTATCATACCGGATTATGGGAAGGCTTTAAGCCGAGTTTTATGCGTTATATCGAAGACAGGAATACTATAATTATCCTGAATCATACGAATATTAATGTCAATAGCATTCTGGTAAAAAAGATAGAACATCTTCTAAATCAGAAACTGGAAACAACTCCCGTCCAGAAAGTGGTGAATGTTACAATAAAGGACGGGTATGAAGCTGGATTAGCGAACTTGCGGAATATTAGAGAGAAGGAAGAGGACTTCAACTACAAAAAAATGCTTGAGGCGGCAGAATTATTGTCGGATATGGGCAAACCTCAGCTCTCCGGTATATTGATTCGGCTTTATCGAAAGGCTGTTTCCTCAATGAATGTGGCAGACCGCAGCCTTGAATAGACTTTATTTCCGTAATTCAAAGTTTTTCCCAAGATAAACATTCCGAACATGCTCATCTTTGGCCAGTTCTTCCGGCGAACCGGCTTTCATTACACTACCTTCGAAAAGCAGATAGGATCGGTCGGTGATTTTCAGCGTTTCATGTACATTGTGGTCGGTGATAATGACACCGATATTTCTGTCTTTAAGCTTGGCAACGATTTGCTGAATGTCTTCAACAGCAATAGGGTCTACTCCTGCAAAAGGTTCGTCAAGAAGGATGAATTTGGGGTCTACAGCCAATGCCCGGGCAATTTCAGTACGACGGCGCTCCCCCCCCGATAGGGTGATACCTTTACTTTTGCGGAGTTCTGTGAGGCCAAATTCTTCCAGGAGGTTGTCGACACGTTTATCTTGTTCTTTTTTAGATAATTTTGTGAATTCAAGTACGGCTCTTAAATTATCTTCTACACTAAGCTTTCTGAAAACACTTGCTTCCTGGGCCAGGTAACCAACGCCTTTTTGGGCTCTCTTATACATGGGTTCTTCAGTGATATCAGTTTTGTCAAGATAGATACGACCACTGAAGGGTTTGATAAGCCCTACGATCATGTAAAAACAAGTTGTTTTACCGGCTCCGTTAGGCCCTAATAACCCCACGATTTCTCCTCTGTCAACATATATCGATACATCGTTGACGACCTTACGGCTTTTGTATTTTTTTATTAACCTTTCGGTTTCTAATCTCATTTTATAATAATCCTTCTTTTAAAATGTCATGAAGATGAATTACACCAGCATAGGTTTGGTTTTCAACAACCAGGAGTTGCGTGATGCTGTTCGAACGCATCAAGTCCAGCGCTTCTGAAACAAGCATATCGGGAGGTACGGTTCTTGGATTAGGGCTCATCACATCGGCCGCCGTAACGGTGTCCAAATCAGCTTGTTTTTCTAGCATTCGTCGCAGGTCTCCATCGGTGATGATTCCTTGAAGGAGATTGTCTTTCAGCACAGCGGTAGCTCCCAGTCTTTTAGAGGAAATTTCCATGATAACTTTCCTGAGATTATCACCCATCTCTACCTTCGGAACTTCATTGTTGGGATAGATATCAGCTACTTTGAGATAGAGTTTTTTGCCTAAAGTCCCGGCAGGATGGAACCTGGCAAAATCATTTGCAGTGAAACCACGATACTCCAGCAAGGTAACCGCCAATGCATCGCCCATTACCAACTGGGCCGTTGTGCTGGCCGTTGGAGCAAGATTATTCGGACAGGCCTCCTGATCCGTTGTGGTATTCAGAATATAATCCGCTTGCTGGGCTAAGTAAGAATCCGTATTGCCTACGATTCCGATTAATGGATTGCCCCGTAACTTCAGAAAAGGTATCAATACTTTGATTTCAGGCGTGTTGCCGCTTTTTGAGAGACAAAGAATAATATCATCTTCCCGGATAATACCCAGATCACCATGGACGGCATCGGCAGCGTGCATAAACACTGCCGGAGTACCTGTGGAGTTTAAAGTTGAAACGATTTTATTGGCTACCTGTGCACTCTTTCCGATACCGGTAACGATTACCCGCCCTTTTGAACGATAAATAAGCTTTATAACATCTTCAAAATCCTTATCAATGTATTCCTTAAGTTTTTCAACCGCTACCGCCTCAGTATGAATCGTTTTTATAGCCCGCTCACTTATGTTGAATTCTCTGTCAGACAAATTAGTTTTTTTGCAAATATAGTAATTCTTTAGGCTTAACTCATAAAGGCAGTTTATTAGTGTTATTAAAGAAAATAGCTGATAATTCCGTTATTTTTAGTAAATTTAGAATGCGATAATATTTAAAGTTAATGTCACTTTAGCTTATGCTTTGTTCGGGATAATTTCATTAAATTTGATTGAGATTTTACGAGGAGCATAAAACACTCAATGTCAAGAGGAAAGGCGTGAGTGACGTAGTTAAAAATTTATAGGAGTCATGGTGGAAGTAAAGAGAGATTATTCATTGCGAGGTCTCCTGCATGAAATATTCGGATTTGAAAATTTCAAGGGGAATCAGGAGGCAATTATAAAGAACTTACTGGAGAATCGGAATACTTTCGTAATCATGCCTACCGGAGGAGGGAAATCAATGTGTTATCAGCTTCCTGCTTTAATTAGCGAAGGAACAGCTATTATTATTTCTCCATTGATTGCACTAATGAAGAATCAGGTGGATGCATTACGAAATTATGGATCGGATGATGGGATAGCTCATGTTTTGAATTCATCCCTGAATAAGTCGGAAATAAGACGGGTAAAGCAGGATTTACTGGATAAACGGACAAAGTTGCTGTATGTCGCTCCCGAATCTTTGACTAAAGAAGAAAATGTGGAATTTCTTAAAAATATTCAGATTTCATTCTATGCGATAGATGAAGCTCACTGTATTTCGGAATGGGGACATGATTTCCGGCCTGAATACCGACGCATACGCCCCATTATCAACAATATTGGACAGGATTCTCCGGTGATAGCCCTTACTGCGACAGCTACGCTTAAAGTGCAGCAGGATATCATGAAGAATCTGGAGATACAAAATGCCGAGGTGTTTAAGTCGTCTTTTGATCGCCCAAATCTTTACTATGAGATTCGACCTAAGACCAAAAATGTGGTGAAGGATATTATTAAGTTTATCAAAACCAAACAAGGTAAGTCGGGTATAGTCTACTGTCTGAGTCGTAAAAAAGTGGAAGAAATTGCCGAAACTCTTAAGGTAAACGGAATTAATGCCGCTCCCTATCATGCAGGTCTTGATGCGGCTACTCGAAAGGGAAATCAGGATAATTTCCTCATGGAAGAAACCGATGTGATTGTTGCTACAATTGCCTTTGGCATGGGTATCGATAAACCCGATATCCGGTTTGTAATTCATCATGATATCCCCAAGAGTATTGAGGGATATTACCAGGAAACCGGACGCGCCGGCAGGGATGGCGGTGAAGGAAACTGCATCGCTTTTTATAGCTATAACGATATTCAGAAGCTGGAGAAGTTTATGAAAGGAAAGCCGGTGGCAGAACAAGAGATTGCCCAACAGCTTTTGCTGGAAACGGTTTCCTATGCCGAATCATCGATATGCCGGCACCGGCAGCTATTGCATTATTTTGGAGAAGAATATCCTCATGATAATTGCGGGGCATGTGATAATTGCCTCTATCCTAAAGAGAAATATGAGGGAAAGGCGTATGTGAAACAAGTGCTTGAATGTATTCTGGAAACCAAGCAGTTGTTTAAAGCCGAACATATTGTTAATGTAATTACCGGTAATGCTAATGCCGATGTTAAAGCAATGAGGCATGATAAAACCCAGTGTTTTGGAATAGGTAAGAATGAGGATGCCAAACTATGGAGCGGAGTGGTTCGTCAGTGTCTTATCGAAAAATTACTCGATAAGGATATCGAAAATTACGGGATTTTAAAGGTTTCCGAAAAAGGATACGACTTTTTAAAGAACCCATACAGTATCCAACTGATTAAACCCCATGATTTCGAATCGGCCAATCGGGAGGCGGATGCCGCTGAGCAATACGGGAAAACAAGCACAGTGGATAAGACGCTCTTTAATATGCTTAAAGACCTTAGAAAACAGATAAGTAAAAATGAAAACTTACCACCGTTCGTTATTTTTCAGGATTTTTCCCTCGAAGATATGGCTACCCAATATCCTGTTAAAGTTAGCGAACTGACCAATATCACTGGAGTTGGGAGTGGAAAAGCTCAGAAATACGGCGATCCTTTTGTGAAAATGATTGCTGATTATGTGGAAGATAACGAGATAGTACGCCCCAATGATATGGTCGTTAAATCTGTGGTTAATAAGTCAGGCCTTAAAGTTTATGTCATCCAGAATATTGATCGCAAGGTTCCCCTGGAGGATATCGCGTATGCCAAAAATATGAAAGTTAAAGAGTTACTTTCCGAATTGGAGAGTATCGTTTCATCAGGAACAAAAGTGGATATTGATTATTATGTAAATGAATATATTGACGAATACCACGAGGAAGAAATTTATGATTATTTTATGGAAGCTGAGACAGACTCGGTAGAAGAAGCCCTGGAAGAATTGGGTGAAGATGAGTTTACCGAAGAAGAAATCAGGTTGATGCGCATTAAGTTTCTTTCCGAGGTCGGGAATTAAAATACTCAGAACAAGTGGAACCAAGTTTTTTAATCTTTAATAAATTTCCGGCAAGATTTGTGTTTTGATGGTTTTAAAGTAAAATATTTTATGAAAAAGCTTTGTGCAGTAATATTTGTCTTGTTAGGTTTTTTCCTCATAATGGGTGCTTGCGATAGAGATAAGGATTCTCCTGAATATCGTATTGTTGAGAAGGATGAGATGGTTGATGTAATGGTTGATGTTCATCTGGTAGAAGCCGCACTACGCAACAAAAAATTAAGTGGCGATTCATTAAAGAAATTGACGAATAATTATTACCAAAACCTGTTTGATAAACACAATATTTCCCGGCGGGATTTTGATAGCAGTTTTGCTTATTATGAGGATAACGTAGGGGAATTAAACAAAATTTATGAAAAGGTTATAGAAGGCCTGAATAAGAAGCAGCGCAAGCTGGAGCAAATAAAAAAAGAGCAAGTGGCAAATGATGAGTCCGAAAAACAGGGCAAAGGAAAAAATAAATGAGAATCAGTTTTCCTCTTCCTTTACCCGTTAAAACAAACAAAACCCCATTGCTGAGCCTATCATCAAGAAAGAATGTTGTACCATTGATTTAGTTGTTATTCAATCCGCGTGAATGTGGCGACATACTTATTTTCATCCGCTCCGTCAAAAAGCGTATATTCCCATTCGATCTTATTTTCATCGACCAGCTCGCCGCTGGCATCTTTTATGGTTACATTCCCGGTCTCCTGCTCGGGCAGAGTGATTTTATCTCCGGTAATGAGGCCGTAAGGATATTTATTTTGACCGAGTAAGGCAAAGTTTTGTAATAAAACCTGGCTGCTGTTATCAGGATCTTTTTGAATCGTTACTGTAAAATCTTCGGTGCTTTTTAATTCGGTTTCATTACAATTCCACTTTCCGATAAATTCGTCTCTCGGATCGCTGTTTTCATTCGGCAGAAAATCATCTGTCTCCTCACAACCCGTATTGAATAAGCCCAAAGCGATTAAAACAGGGAAAAGAAGCTTAAATTTTTTCATGATTTTAAGATTTGTACATATTAATTGCGAATAATGATTTTTTCTCGATGGATGATACCTTCATCCGCAAAAATAGTTACAAAATACATGCCTGATTTTAAATCTTCACAGGAAATTTTTGGTTTTATTTTTTGGGATCGGACCAAAGATCCATTGATGTTGTGGATTTCAATTCGTTCCATCTTTTTGTCCATTCGATCTTGTTGGATGGAAAAGGATTCTCTGACGGGGTTGGGATAAATGAGACTTTCCGATACTTTACTTACGTCAGAAACTCCCGTGACACAGGAAGTCATAATACCTCCGGCCTCCAGCAAGGCGGCATTCAGTGAATCCGTTACCGGTGGCCAAATCTGTTGTTCGAGAATTTCATGGTCGGGAGCAATAACTACGTAGGTGGGCGTGCCGGTAATTTCAAAGGCTTCAAAAGCTTCATTGCCATTCCCGTCAAGTCCGCTGCATGCGGGTAAAGTCATGTTATGCTCTTCCTCGAATGCGATTACCTGTTCATTGGTATGTCCGTGATCTATGGACATGAAGTAGACATTACTTGAGTTACAGCCAAAATCCTCATAAGATGACTGAAAATCAGGTGCGTAAATGTTGCAATAGCCGCAATCGGTTTTGAAAAAGTCTATGATAACAATATAATCCTGCTCCAAAAGATCAAAAAGTTCTATCGTATTGCCTTCGGTATCTTTTACATTGAAATTTACCGCCGTATCCAAAGGGGTCTGACCGAAAGATGAATTAATAGTGATCCAGATAGCTATCAGAAAAAATATTCGTTTCATAAACTTTTATTTTAAAACATAAAAATATTAAGATATGTTGGAATGACCAAGTGAATCATCATTTAGCTTTCAGTATGCCGATAAGATTGTCCAGCAACCGGCTGGCTCCAATGCGGAACAAATCATTATTCAGCCATTCATTTCCTAAATTTTCCCGGATAATAGTATAGAAATGAAGTGCCGTTTCAGCGTCCGAAATGCCGCCTGCCGGTTTTATACCTGTTTTTATACCCGTTTTTTTATAATGCTCTTTGATAGCATCGGTCATTACCAGGAAAGCGGTTTCTGTTGCAGCAGGCTTGATTTTGCCGGTAGAGGTTTTTATAAAATCCGCGCCGGCTTCCATGGCTAGTTTTGAGGCCTGGTAAACCTGTGTAAGATTCTCCAATTCACCTGTTTCAAGGATTACTTTGAGGTGAGCATGACCGCAGGCGTTTTTTACAGCTTTAATTTCATCAAATACTTCCTTGTATTCACCCTCCAGGAAAAGACCTCGTGAGATGACCATATCGATCTCTTCGGCCCCGGCATGCACAGCTTTATCCACTTCCAGAAGCTTTACTTCACTAAAAGTCTGACCGCCGGGAAAACCCGTTGCCACTACCGCCGTTTTTACGCCGGAACCTTGAAGATTTTTTGAAACGAGGGAAGAAAAATTCGGGTAAACACAAACTGCAGCCACTTTTGGGATGTTTAGCGAAGGGTCTTCGATTTCAATAGCTTTTTGACATAATGACCGAACTTTGTGTTTCGTGTCATTTCCATTTAAAGTAGTTAGATCAATGAGGGAGATGATTTTTCTCAGTATTTCTTTTTGCTCCTCACCGGATGGTTTCTTTTCCTGTATGGATTCGATACGCGATTCTATCTTTTCCCGGCTGATTTCGGGTGTGTTTTCAATGAATTCCATGACTCTATTTTTCAGCAAAAATAAAAAGAAAAAGCCAAACTCTGCGGGATTGAAATGGAGCTAACTTTTCCAGCCGAAAAGTCGTATATTACGACTTGATAATTTTCTTTCTGTGGATTATTCGATTGTTTCGTTTGATAACCAGGATGTACATCCCTTTACTAAGAGTGCTTACGTTGATAGCTCGATTCTCTTTAATAGAGCCTTTTTTGGCGAGTAAATTATGGGATAAGACCCGGTTTTCGAGGTCAGAAGTAAACCCGATATACAGCCGGTCGTACTTTGTAGCGTAGAGGACGTATACAGTGTACATAGGTGTAAATGTTAGTTCCGTAAACAAAAAAAGCCCCACTGAAACAGAGAGGCTTGTAGTAGCGGGGAGAGGATTCCCGCCTGAGGCGGACAGGCGAACCTCTGTCCGCCTCAGGCGGATATGAGCCCGACGAGAAAGGATTAGAGGAAACTATCGCGAATCCACTTACGGCCCTGTCCTGATTTAAGTTGTTTTTCACGTTTCATAGCCTTTGCTTGGGTAGAAAAAACTTCGGTATGGATAAGCTTCCAGGGTCGGAATTTCACGGTGAAGCCTTTTTTGGCGAGTGAATTATGGGATAAGAGCCGGTTTTCGAGGTCAGAAGTAAACCCGATATACAGCCGGTCGTACTTTGTAGCGTAGAGGACGTATACAGTGTACATAGGTGTAAATGCTAGGTCCGTAAACAAAAAAAGCCCCACTGAAACAGAGAGGCTTGTAGTAGCGGGGAGAGGATTCGAACCTCTGTCCGCCTCGTATGTTTGCACCCAACAATGAAGGACCCTGTTTTTTTATTATTGTTGTAGGATAATAACAAGCAGGGAGAAGACAGGATAAACATGCTCCGCCAGATGCATTTATTGATGACATCGTGCCTGAGATAAG
>JAIPBX010000100.1 GCA_021738485.1 Bacteroidales bacterium
GAAGGAGCGGTTAATATCCTTTACAGGAAACAGAATCTTAGCGAGGAACAGAAAAAAGAAAAAGTGGAGGAGTATAAAGAGCATTTCGCAAGCCCCTACAAAGCTGCGGAACTGGGATATATCGATGAAATTATTTATCCCCGCCAGACACGCTTCAAACTCATCCAGGCCCTTGATATGACGGAAAACAAAAATGAGGATGTGCCTCCGAAAAAACACGGGAATATTCCTTTGTAATCCAAAGATAATGATTGCTTAATCAAGACTCCCGCCGATACGATGGTGGGAGTTTTTTGAAGAACAATAGCTGTTTGAAGGATTCAAATAAAAAATTTATAATATTTTCCAATTTTAATGGCGAAACTTTAGTTCTAAATCTACAATCTGTAAAAAAACATCCTTTTTTTAGTATTGAGTTAAATTATAGAAAAGTCATATTAATAAACCAATAATGTAGTAACTTGTGTTGTTTTTTATCGTATATATTTTACGAATTTATATCGAGAAATGGCAGAGTTTCATAGATTTGCATTTTATTAACGGAAGAGCGGTTTATGTTTTGGAAGGTGATTAAGAACATTGTTTTTTATGTGTTTCTCCTGGTTTTAGTAGCTATAACTATTCATTATGTGTGGGCGCCACGCTATTACTTTCCGGAATCCGAAGTTTTTTACGGGAAAAAAATCTATAACCCTTATTCTATCTCCCCTTATACCAAATGGAAAAAAGTGGGGATAGCTACCCCGCCACCTTGGTATGAACATGTTTTAGGACGTATTACAGGTGAAAAAGAACAAATATTTATTAACAGGAACTATTACGATACGCTACTTTTTGCGGGAAACCAGCGGATAGTGAACCCCCATCAACCGATTTACAAACAAGGTTTGTTTCATGACGATCATTTTGCCATTGGCTGCAAAACAATTGTCTGGCAGGATTATCCTTTTATTAGGGATATTCATAATAAACAACACCGGATTAATTCACTGCGGCGTCAGGGATGTTTGCTTTACCTGAAACCTTCCGTGTTTTTTGATGATTACCAGCAGGACCATCCCGAATTGTTACGTAGTTATAATGGCTTTATGGTTGATGAGAGTTTCGAACAGGTAGCACACTTGTGGGACAGAGCGTTGTCAGCAGGTAAATACACTACCATTATGGCCACGGCCCTGCCAAAAAATCATCGATATAAACCCGAGACCCAATATCGCACTGTTTATGTCCCGCAGAATGACACATCCTTTAAAGCTAATTTGAAAAGGGGAAATTATTTCGTAGCCTCACAATATCCTAAAGATGATAATAATACGCCTTCGAACAACACTAGCAGCCTTTTGTCTGAAATAAGAATAGAGCGAGATTCATTGATTGTATCCACGAAGGCCGAAGCTTATGCAATTAGTTTTTATACCCAGAACGGTAAAGTGAGAAAGGTAGTGAGAAACGCCGAGGAGGCAGCTTGTTATTTTGATCGTAAAGATTCATACATGCGTGCCGAAATTCTTTTTGAGGATGGTACGCGGTATTACCTCAACCCTCTGTATCGTTACAATGATGGCTCCCCCCATCATTTTGCCGACCAACCCCATAAAAATATTTTTCGGACCTGGCTTTTCAGAAGTGTGGGGATATTCGGTTTGATTATCGTTGTTTGGATCTTGTTGTATATTAAACGCCGTCTCAGAATCGAAATCAGGGAACCGAAAAGTTGATCTTTCGATTAGAAATAATATTTATATTCCTTTTGCGTTTATATCCAAAATCCATTAAACCCAATCTTTATGGCCTAAACTTTTTACCCTGATTTTCCAATTAAACTAACCAAAATCAGTTATTTATGAGAAATCTAATTTTTATTACAGTATTGTTGGCGGCTTCCTGCCTTCAACTTCAGAGTCAGGATCACTCGCTTTTTAGTCAGGGTGAATGGTATAAAATCACTACGCAGAATGCTGAAAATGTTCAGAAAATTCCTTATGATGAGTTTTTATCGGCAGGCATCGATATTGAAAACGTGAACCCCGATAAGATGCAGCTTTACGTGATGCCTCCGGGATTGTTGCCGGAAACAGCAGGTACTGTCGGGGATTATCCTGTCAAAGAAATGGCTGTGGATATCACCGGTAGCGAGGATGGCAGCTTCGATTCGGGAGATGCCTTGTTGTTTTTCCCCGGACGTCAATGGGGATGGGGTTTTAACAATGAGGAAAGCGTTTATACGCATTTTGACCATCCTTATAGCGAAGAAGTCCATTATTTTTTAAGAATTGACGGACAGCAAGACGGGAAACGAATTGAAGAAGTACCCTCATTAACCGGAGAGCCTGCGCAGGTACTTACCCGCGCTGATTTTTTGTCGGGAACCATAGGTACGGGAGAAATCAATGGTTTGCACAAAAGTCGCGATTTTATGCAACAGGAGATTACCGATGAACCGGCTGAATTGCTTTTTGACAAGCAGAATCATACGGATGCTCCGGCTAAGTTTGTTATTTCCTGTGTTTGGCAAGGGAATTATGCTTCGGCTCTGAAATTGTATAAAAATGAGAACCTGATTGCCACTTATCAACTTCCTTCAGTGCCCATTCAGGTTGAGAGAGAATTGTTTGTGGAAGAAGAGCTTCATCCCGCGCAAGGCGACGAATTTCAGGTAGCTTTTGAGCCCGGGGATACCACAGCACGGGCCTTTGTCGATTATATGGCTGTTCAGACAACAGATTCTGTTGTGCTTCCCAATCGCCCGGTAATTAGAAATCAAAACCAGCTTTTGAATGAAACTGTGGAATACCGCATGGCTTCTGATTATCCTGTAACCATCTGGGATATTACCGATCTTCGGAATGTGAAAAAACGACAACTGTTGTCCTCCGAACCTTATACGTTCCGTTATGAGGCCTTCTCGGTCAGGAAGTTTTTTGCTTTTAGCGAAGCGCAGCAGGAAGGGGTGGAGGTGCTCCACTCTGAAAATATTTCACCTGTGGATTACACGGATTTATATAGCCTGGAATCACCGGATATGCTCATTATCACTGATGAAATCCTTAAGCATAAAGCACAAGTATTGGCGGATTATCATGAACAATCAGGCGATTTTGAAGTAGAGGTTATCGGTGTTCAGGATATTTATAATAATTTTTCCGGGAATGTCAGGGATTTTAGCGCGATTCGGAATTTTATCAAACACCTGTATGATAAATCCGATGGCCGGCCGGGATATGTGTTGCTCTTTGGGGATGCTTCGTACCGGGCAGAAGATAATGATTTTATTGTACCCGCCTACCAGGGTTCGGTATCCGGTTCGAATTATTTTGTGACCGCCGGGGATACTTATTTTGGTTATGTGGACGACGGTGAGCATTTTATGAATGGGGAGGCAGATATGGATGTGAGTATCGGGCGCTTACCGGTGAGCGACCTGGGAGCAGCAGAAAATGTGGTGATGAAAATACTAAATTATAATCATCCCGGATTATTCGGTAAATGGAAATCTGATATGGGTTTTATTGCTGATGATGAAGATGCGAATATCCATATGAATACGCAGGAGGACCTTAGCAATTGGTTCCATCAACAAGCACCGGTTTATAATACACGTAAAGTTTATCTCGACAATTATCCACAGGAGTCGGGGGATGATCATGTGACGACCCCTCAAACTACCATGGCTATTCATGACATGTTTGATAAAGGGGTGTTTTTCATGGATTACTTAGGTCATACCGGCACTCAGGCGTGGGCGAGTGAATTGGCTTTCACCACTGATGATGCCCTGGAACTGGAGAATGAGTATTTTCCGCTGTTGATTTCCAATGGGATAGGAGATTTTTTCGATCCCGAAATGCTTTCATTATCAGAGGCTTTTGTGAACAACCCTCATGGAACGGTTGGTGTGATCACTTCCACTAATCCAACTTTTTCTAGTATATGGTCGGGTTTTAAAAATGATATTTACTCGAACCTTTTCACCAGTGAAGATCAAAGAGCCGGAGATGTTTTCAGAGCTTCTGTAAATACGAATTCTGAAAGCGAAGCAGGAAAAGACTACATTTTAATTGGAGATCCGGCCTTAAAGTTCTCATATCCCGATAATGAAATCCTTACCGAAACCATTAACGGGGAAGATGCCACACAGTTTAGCGATACTTTGTTTTTGGATGAGCAGTACCGGATAGAAGCTTCAGTGAATGATAACAATGGTGTATTAGAAAGTTTTGACGGACAGGCGGCAGTCAGAGTGTTTGCCCCCTCTCATCAGAAGACCACCCTTGGGAATGATGGTGAACCGTTTCAGTTTGTGGTTACCGATAGTTTGATTTACCAGACGCAGGCCCAGGTGGAAGATGGGTATTTTGAATTTGAGGTGGCTTTGCCGGCAAACTATGATTTCGCCCCGGATTCTTTAAAAATCAGTTATTATGCTTCCAACGACCAGGCGGATGCCGCCGGGTATTACGACAAGTTGATGGCCGAGGGTAAACCCAGCGGTGTGCCAATTGAAAAGGAGATTGATTTCACAGTCTATCCCACTTTGGTGAAAGATATTTTGAATGTTCAAACTACTGATGGGGAATCATCGGAAGCTGTTGTGGAGATCTACAATGCCCGCGGAAATAAAGTTTTGACGAAACCTATCGCAATAGGCAGGAATGATAAAATAAGGATTAATATGAATTCTTTGACCCGCGGAATGTATTTCGTAAGGCTTAAAAGCTCTCAGGGAAGGAAATCAGTGAAAGTAATCAAACAATAAAAAAGAGGCTGTCCAAAAACCGTCCGGAAGGATATTCAGCAACTTTTACCCTTAAATTATCTAAAGGGAAGTTGCTGAATATCATTATGGTTTAATTTTTATTGTGTGTATCGAATTATTTCCAGAAAAAATTTTTGCTTTTTGGACAGTCTTTTTTTTTCAATGGTTGATTGATTTATTTAAACGATCCGATCATCTTCTCCGGGTCGACCCATTCGTCAAACTGCTCTTCGGTTAGCATTTCCAATTCAAGAGCGGCTTCTCTCAATGTTTTGTCTTCATTATGTGCTTTCTTGGCAATTTTGGCTGCATTTTCGTAGCCTATATGCCTATTCAGAGCGGTAACCAACATGAGCGAGTCATTCAGGTTTTTCCTGATATATTTCATATTGGTTTCAAGCCCTGATATGGCTTTATCGGTGAAGGAAGTACACGCATCGCCCAGTAGGCGAGCCGAAGTTAAAAAGTTATAAGCCATCATCGGCTTGAATACGTTCAACTGAAAATGTCCTTGCATCCCGCCGTTGGTAATAGCTGCATCATTTCCTATTACCTGCGAACAAACCATTGTAATAGCCTCGTTTTGGGTGGGATTAACCTTTCCCGGCATAATGGAAGATCCCGGTTCATTGGCGGGCAGCTTTAACTCACCAATACCACAACGGGGACCGGAGGCATAGAAACGAATGTCGTTAGCGATTTTCATAATGCTTACAGCCAACTGTTTTAATCCATGATGGCTTTCAACAATAGCATCGTGTGAGGATAGCGACTCAAACTTATTGGGTGCCGTCTCAAACGGCAAACCGGTTAGCTCCGCAATATTTTCAGCTACTTTTTCGTCATAGCTTTCCGGCGTATTCAATCCCGTACCAACGGCTGTTCCTCCAAGGGCCAGCTCCGAGAGGTGTGGATGGGTGTTTTTTAATGCTTTTAAACCATGATCCAATTGGGATACGTACCCCGAAAATTCCTGACCCACAGTAACAGGTGTGGCATCCATAAGATGCGTACGCCCTGTCTTGACTACTTCTTTAAATTCTTTTGATTTTTTGTGAAGAGCGTCTCTGAGCTTTTCCACCCCCGGGATGGTGGTTTCTACAAGCATGCTTAAAGAGGCTATATGCATCGCGGTGGGGAAGGTGTCGTTAGAAGATTGGGACTTGTTTACATCGTCGTTGGGATGAACCGCTTTCTCGCCTTCTCCCAGTTTACCACCATTCAGGACATGGGCGCGGTTGGCGATGACCTCGTTCACATTCATGTTTGATTGCGTCCCCGAACCGGTTTGCCAGACTACCAGGGGGAAATTGTCATCCAGTTTACCTTCACTGATTTCATCGCATACTTTACAAATAAGCTCCCTTTTTTTGTCATCAAGTACTCCCAGCTCATTGTTGGCCATGGCGGCAGCCTTTTTGAGAATGGCAAAGGCTTTAATGATTTCGTCGGGCATGGAGCCTTCCGGGCCGATTTTGAAGTTGTCTTTCGAGCGTTGTGTTTGTGCCCCCCAATACTTATCTGCCGGGACTTTTACATCGCCTAAGGTGTCTTTTTCTATTCTGTATTCCATGGTTCATTTATTTTAAAAGTTCATCAATATTTTCAGGAGGATTGCCGATAACAGCTTTATACCTGGCCTCCACAACAGGGCGCTGGATTAGCCTGGGATTCTCCGCCAGGATTTTTATCCATTCATCTTCCGTGAATTCTTTGCCTTTTAATTCTTTTTTATACTTCTGCTCCTGGGTGCGTACTATATCCTGTGGTTTTTTATTGAGTTTTGTGAGAAGTGTCCTTAACTCCTTTTCTGTTAGAGGGTCGTTAAGGTATTTTCGGATTTCGTAGTCTTCCGTTTTACTCTCAAGGTACTTAAGGCCCGCCCTGGATTTACTGCAGCGCGGATTATGATAAATTGTAATCATATTAATGTATTTTTGTTTGAAATTAGAATTGAAATATAAAGGTACAATAATTTCATTGAATTGGAAGTGCAATTCTTAGGAGATTCCTTTTAATCAAAAAGCAAAAGGGATTGTTTGTCTAATTAAATCATGGTATTAAGCAAAATGAAACCAATAAATAAACTGATTCTTTTATTACCACTGGCTCTTTTTTTGAGTCAGAACATTACAGCTCAGAATTTTCTAAGAGTAAATGTCGGGTATTTGATCCCTTCCGGGAAATTTGCCGATAAATCTTTAGAAGAAGATTCGGGGATGGCGGGTAAAGGCATGGGTTACTCAATAGCTTTCTCCAGGATTTATGATTCCGGTATGGGATGGAGCCTTATTGCCGGTCGCCACACCAATCCAATGGCTGTGGGAGGTGCGGAAAAAATGGCTGAGAAAGAGTTTGGGGGCGAGTGGAAGATTTCCGCGGACCCCTGGCGATATTATTTTGTGATGCCGGGCTTTGCTTACCGGGTATCGGGGGTGATGGATGCTGAAGTGGGCCTGTCGGCGGGATATGTTTATTCGGTAAGTCCCGAGCTGCGTGCTGATTATACCCTCTCGGGTCAGAGCGGCAGGGAGACACTGGGAGAAAACCAGTCGGATGCCATAGCCCTCAGACCGGCTCTTCGCATCTCCTATCCCCTGAACCCCTGGTCCATCTATTTCCGATGGAGCTTTTTCCTGGCCAGGCCTCAGTTCAACGTCACTCTTCTTGATGGCAAAAATTACGATATCCGGCGGAATATTATCAACCAGAATATCGGTTTTGGGGTGAGTTACCGGTTTTGATCATCTTTTGTTTATGGAAGGGTTCAACTGAATACTGAATTATACAAATCGGTCAATAATAATAAATCCGACACTGTTAGATTTTGTAATGTTTAGAAAACCTTTGACCGCTGGTCTGAAAAGATTCAGAAACTCCTTAAGCAGCGATTTTTTATCTTCCGGCATTTTATCAATCTTCTTAAACTGAATAAGCAGTATCTGGTCATGAATTTCATTGACCGAGTTATCATCAAGAGTGCCGTTTATCAATCAGTCTGGAGAAAACTATTTTGTTTGCGCTATTATCATAGCTCTCGAAAAAATGCCGTAGGCATAACTCCATATTAAAGTCCCGGATGTTAGTCCGGGAGTTCGGGAAGCAACGGCCTCACCTTTAAGTGCCGCAGGCACGCTCGATATACCGAATCATCCACACCCGATCCCCCTCCTAAAAATTCTCTGCCAAAATGTTGGAGAAAAGCTACACGATGCTTATTTTTAGCCCATGCCATTAATCTCACCTCATATCGCTTATTCTTACAAAGGCGGCGGCATAAGCACCGGCGCCGCGGAAGCCATAGCCGCCAATTTGGGGCGGGTACGACAAATGAATAACCTGTCCAACCTCCGCATGGACGGGTTTATGAGTAGCTCTATCGGGTATGACTATGACTGGCAGCAAGATCGCTACGAAGACTACAAAGGCCGGGAGGTTTCGTTTGATGTAGCCATGGCCACAATGGCGGGGGATGTAAAGTGGCATATTACGGGGAGTCAAGCTCAAAAGCTTATTGATATAGTGCAAGAGAGACATAAGGATGGTTTTAACCTTTATGGTGTTGGAGCATTCGGAAGGCTTTCTATAGTTTCATCTGATGAAGAAGGCTATATCGGAGATGTAGAATTGTATCCAAATTCAGGTATTGATTTCACAAATCCAGACGCGGCTCGATTTATGACAATAGCAGAAGTTGGAACTGATAATCTTTCCGAAAATTTATTATTTGGAAACCATGCAGGCATCTCTCTTTATAAAAAATGAAATCCATATGTTGGCATAGCAGCTAACTATTATCATGAAGGATATAGATATGGTAAAAAAGGGGATTATTTTAACTATCGTTTGCGTGGTGTTTTGCGAAGTCAAACTGCAACCATTAATGGATTTAATGAAGCACCTCTAAATTCTAGTTACTCGGCCTTCAAAAGAATGAAAAGAAAACAAGCTTTTAGGGAAGGTTTTGATAATGGGATTCAATTTTATAATCACTTCGAGTCATTATACCAAGATGAGCAAAACTGTTCAAACCTCCCACAGTTTAATCAATTTGATATATGTCAATTTTTTTAAATCAGCGAGGTTAAAGGTAATATTGGGAGTTATCAAAATAAATCCCGGTGCTACAAAATTCACCCTGCCTACGGCACTTCTGAGGCCGGTTTACGAAAAGATCCCCATACGCTGATTTAGTCCAGTGAACTGCAGCCCATCTCTCCCAATCCCCTAAAATGCCGTAGGCATGAAAAAATTTTGTAACCCCGGATGATAGTCCGGGGACAAAGGATAGCGATTTTTTTTTGTGAAGTGCCGTAGGCACGACCGATGTAACAAACCACCCATTCCTATCCGCATCATCAAAAATTCCCTTCCAAAATTTTGGAGAGCCTAATGGATCAGCCCCCGAAAGAGTTTACTATAAACCATTCTTTTTTTATTTAGAAATTATTATATTTGTACCATATTGGTACATATAAATAAATGGCTATGTTAATAATAAGCAGCAGAGAGTTCAGGCAGAACCAACGACTCTATTTTGAAAAAGCCGACCAGGGAGAGCAGATTATTGTGCAGAGGGGAAAAGACAAGGCTTATGCGCTTACTCCGGTAGGTGAGGATGATGTTTATTTCAATGCAGAGATGCTGGAAAAGCTCAAAAAAAGTATCAAGCAAGTAAAGCAGGGGGAAACAAAAAAGGTATCAACTTCTGATGAAATACGTGAACTATTGGGATTATGAAATATACGCTCGTTTTCTCCAAAATAGCTTTAGCTGATATCGAGATGCATAAAACATCCGGAAATAAGGCTTTATTGAAAAAACTGGAAACATTACTCAATGAATTGATGGAACATCCAAAAACCGGAACCGGAAAGCCTGAAAAGCTAAAACATATGACAGGAATATATTAGAGACGGATTAATCAAATGCACCGGTTAGTCTATTCCATTGACGAAAATATAGTAACCGTCCATGTGTTGAGTGCCTGGTCTCATTATCGTGATAAATAATTTGGGTGTAAACGATTCTTTCAGTAATTTCTTCCGTTCATTCATCCTCTGATCAACCCTGTTCCTCTTTTATTAAAAAGTGAATAAAAACCGGGTCATCTTCAAAGACTCCACCAATGCTTCCGGGATGTGCGATGTGGGGAAACTGCTCCAGGGTGAATACCGGTGTGAGGTAAGTACAAGCGTAGAAAAACGTCTATACGAGGAACGGCGATACTTCCAGGT
>JAIPBX010000101.1 GCA_021738485.1 Bacteroidales bacterium
ACATGCTTTGATACTCCGTTGAATCCCCGGGCGCCGTTCGTAATCTCGCCGGCATCCACCCAGTTGTCTTCGTTGTATTCGACCATATTCTCAACCTGGCCATCCAGATGGATGATATCCGCATAACCAACCTGGCTCCATCCACGACCCTGAAGATGCCAGCGGCGTATCTCATCGCTGGTTATTTTTCGGCCTGCCGGTGTGGCGCTGCAGTGTATGATCAGATATTTAAGCTCGCCCATTTTTCCTATGTTTGAATGCTGACTCGATTGATCCGCCGGCAACCAGAATTCCAAATACAATAAGCATCATCCTGATCACGGATACATCATTGACATCAATCTGAATCCCTTCAGAAAATTTGATGATGTAGAAAAGCACGATGATGCTGACAAGGCCCAGACCCCGAATACTCTTTTCGATGATACCGAAGGATCATCGCTGAACAGGGCCCTGGCAATTTTTTTGATTGTTTTCATATCACCTCGAAAATTCTAAGAATTAAACCCACTGCTGTAATCAAAGCCATGGCGAATCCGCCTTTCACCATTTTCGTCCAGATCCTGATGTTCTGGGTGTCTTCCTCTAGCCGTTGTGTTCTTCGTTGCACTTCTCTGATAGGGCAGCGATTGTAGACATTTTCCATTTCCCGTATTCTTTTTTCCTGCTCGGCCACCTTGCCGTTGATTCTTTCGGTGTTATGCCTGATGTGGCCCAGCTCATTCATAACACCTTCAAACTTCGAATTCAAGTATCTTTGAAAATCTGATTCCGGCATAGTTCTATGTTTGTTCTATTTCAAAATTCATGATTATCGGATTGATGTAAAAGGACAAATCAAACCGTAAACAACTCGGCTTTCACGATGGATATGCCATCGTGGGTTACATTGTATTCCAGTTTGTTGATGAAATAAATGCGGTCGTCTATCTTGTATTTGCTCTCCCACTGAATATTTTTGACCTGGCCGGTGGTCATGTAGAAATATTTGATCACCTTCCTTTTGCGATAGCGCTCCCAGTGGTCGGTCAGTTTTTTGTAATTGTTGTAAAGGCCATATTCGGTATGCCAGCGCAGGCTTTTCTGGTTGGGGAAGGCCAGGTTCTCAATGTTGTTTTTATTGATGTAAACGTCGTATGTGACATGAGGTATTTTAAATGTATTATAATAGGCCATATCATTATAATATTTCGTTATTTCCCTGTCTTCTATTCCCCGATTATATAGAAGGACGAGCTTCGTAAAAGGATCATCTTTCGCACCAATAGGATTATAATTCATCCGCGTTTCCGATACAACATAAGTTATTGTAACATCAAAACCCCATGCATCTCCGCCATCCGATTCAAAAGCCACGCCAGTCCACGACCGTGTTTTGGTTGTTGTAAAAAATACCGCAGCTTTAGCTTCATTTTTTTGTTCTTCATTGCCATAAGCCCTGAGGTTGCCGGTTTCTACCCAACCACCATTGCCATCTGGTTTGTATAAACGCTGTGTTAATTCACTTTTATATATCAAATCCGGTAGTAAACCGGTTGAATCACCAAAATCAGATCGATTCGGATAAGTACTTTGGATGTCATCTTCCGAAAAATATTCCGTAATATCATCGTAATCAGGGTGACTTATCCCTGTATAGGCGAAACTTTGTTCAATTTTTTCCAGCTTGTGTTTCTTATGATTTTGAACCTCCGACCAGTCAGCTATAATCAAATCACTTTGCTTCAACAATTGATCAAAGAGCAGAATTCTGATTTTATCTTTGTTGATAATAAAACGAAGACCAAATAATGCTTCCAGGGTTTCAAAGAAATCTTTAAAGGTTATATGTGGAAGAAAAACTCTATAAGGTATTGTTGAAAGCAGAATATCAAATTCCGTAAAAGACATGATCAGTAATCTGTTGAAATCACTATCACCATCCATGTCGTCTTGTTCGATTTGAAATCCTTCTTTCATGAAAAGTGTCCGCAAAACAAACCGTAGGTAAACACTTATAGAATATTGTGTTTCACTTTTATCCGATAATTCCCAAAACCAAAAGTTATACTCATTTACATTATTACGATCCCCAATATTTGCCTGAGCTTCGGTGTCATGAAACATTGGAAGGGTATAATTTGAATCCGGAAACATCTTTTCATTCGTGACTATGTCATCAAATAGAGCCTTTCTTTCAGATTCAGTGGATGGCAATTGTTCCGAGCCAAAATCATAATCATCTAAATGTTCATTCTTAACGCTCTCCCAAAAAGTATCGTTTTCCTGAAGATACAATTCTATTTCATTTTCATTATAGTCGATCCCTTCCTCTATTTCTGCGATGCCTTGCATGTCTACCAAACCATTTATCATGAGCGTGAATGGCAACTGCCCATCAATATTAAATAAATGCCTGTTTTCTCCATAAGGAATGGCAAAGTGAAAAGACCGGCTTTTCATCTTATTGAAAAGCGGATTGTATTTCTCTATCCTGATAGAAGTATCCTCGGGTAATACAACCAAATTATCGTTGAGATATAGCTCAATCATACTGAAGTGTTTTGATCCATTCTGTCAAGTTTGTCGAGCTCCTCTTTTGCCTGACGAGCTGATAAAGCAATCCCGGATTTTAGCTGATTCCGCAATCCGTTAACAGTCTCCGCCAGATAGGCATTGTTACGGTTCATCATGTCAATGCTCCTCCGCAGATCTCCTGTATCATTATTGAAATCTGCCAGGTTTCCTTCAGCCCGTTGCGGCACCTGGTAACTTTTTATAAGATCAAAGACTCCAGGATCCTTCATCCTGATGTTGTTGGTGGTTGCAGAATCTACGATCAGCTCGTCACCGGTTTCATTGATCAGTGCCGGTCGGCCCTGGTTAACAACTCCAACACCGTTGAATCTACCCGTATAAGGAACATTTCTGTATGTTTTCCCATCATCCTGGCCAACAACATCCAGATTGCCTTCTGCCCGCTGGGGCACTTTTGGAGAGCCGCCACCGCCACCGCTATCACTCAGAACCATTGACTTAATACCTGCAAAGGCAGCTTCAATAAGACCTGTTAAAACGGCTGCTTTAGCCAGGCCGGCGGCTCCAAATGTTGCAATGGATTCTGCCGAGGCCAGGGACCCGACCGTGGCTTTTACGATCTGCATCCGAACGAATTTTTTAAGCTGATCCAAAAGAATAACCAGCATCTGTTCCCCGGCTTCCTCCAGTGTCATATTGGAATCCGCTGCCGCCTGCCCAATGATCTGGCCCATTTGTGTGGCCATTTGCTGGGTGGTTTGTAGTTTTTGCTCCAGGTTTTGGCGTGCTTTTTGGTTGCGTTGTTGCTCAAGCTGATCCATCTTTTTGGACCACTCTTCATAATTTTGGATAAGTTTTTCTTTGTTCTTCTGATCTACTTTATCAATCTTTTCTTCAATATCCTCAAAGCTTTTCAACTCCAAGTTTTGTACTTCTTTGCGGAAGTCCAACATGTGCTGATTCTTCAGCTTGTTAATTTCCTGCTCTTTTTGGGCCAGTTTTTTCTCTGTCTCCAGCGTATCTTCTCCATAGCGTTCCTGAAGTGCCAGCTTGCCTTGCAAATAAGACTCTTCTTCTACCAGCATCTCGGTATTATACTCTGATTGAGTAATCTTTTCTTCTGCGAGTTGCTGCTCGAGTTTTAGTTTATTTTTTTCATGAGCTCGCTCAAGCGTATTAAATAACTCTTCATAAGATTTCTTTTTTTCTTCCGGCATGTCACTGCCATTTTTTTCTTCCTCGTTTATCTTTTCAGTGATCCCCAGTATTTCTTTCATAGTTTCCTGGCGACTTTTCAAACCCTGCTGATCTTGCTGAAGCTCATTAACTTTCTCCTGGTGTTGTTTATATTGATTATACCGCAACGTAATCTTTTCAAGTAACTTCAGCTCCTCCGCCCGTGTATCTACCAAAGTACCAGCAACCACTTTTTTAATTCCGGCTTGTCCCGCTTCTTCAAGTGCCTTTTTTCTATCCTGAAGATTTTGTGTGACCCGCTGCAATTTTTCTTCAAATGTACCTTCACTGGTTGCCAAATCCTCGTTGGCTTTCATCATTAATTGAGACAATTCGATGCGCTCCTTCTCTCTCTTATTCATCTCCTTAGAAAGATCCGCCAACTTTTCTTCTTCTTCTTTTTCAAGATTTGCGAGGGTTATTCTTCTTGCCAGCGCCTCATTGTACTGCTCTAAATTATCCCGCAACTTTTCTATCTGTATATTTTCAGAATCCAAGCCCTCGACTATTTGTGGATTTATTCTCCGAAGTTTTTCAAGTACCTCCTTGCGTTCTTCTTCTTTAATGTTCGCATCTGTTAATTTTACGGCCAACTGATTAACCTCCTTTCTCTCCTGTTTAAGCTTTTCTGCTTTATCAATATTAAACCAGCCTATTACACTTTCTTTAAGCTCTGACCATCCGCGCTTCATTCTTTTTTGTGTTCTAAGGAGCTTATTTCCTTCGGTATTGAAAGAATTTTGCGCATCTACAGATTTCTCCTGAATTAGTTGAAGGGTTGCCATTGCTTTTGCTTGCTGTTCTGTCACCCCTTTCGTTTCCATTAGGGTTTCTTTCAGCTCCAAAAATTCCTCATCATTTTGCCTGATAACAATACCGAATTTTTTAAGCTGTTCCATTTCTCCAGTTACAGCCGAGTTAATTGCCTCCAGTGATCCTTCAACCCCATGAACTCCACCCGTCCATTCATCGAGAGCGCCCGCCAGTTTCAAGGCCTCGGTACTCATGTCCGCTGCTTGGTCACGGGCAAAACCAAGGGGTACCAACATATCCCCGGTAGTTGCTGCCAGCGCGGCCGCTTTTCTATCCGTTACACCTAATTGATCGGCAAACTCTCCTGTTTTTTTCTCCACTTCATCCAGGCTATCACCAAACACAATATTGGCACGTCTATTTTCGCTTTGCATGGTAGTTGCCAAATTGATCATGTTCCTGGTAAGACGACCAATGCCGGCTACGGCTGCCCCTATACCAGCTATGGGTAAGATCTGTCGAAATTTTTCCCAGGCCTTCGATCCACCGCGGACTGCTTTTTTATGCTTACTCATCTCTCCCCTGATGGCACCTAATTGTTTTTGTTTTTCTGCATACTCCTTGGTGTTCCTGTTCATGTTGCTCATTTCCCTATTGAGCTGCCTGGCTGCTTTACGGAGGTCATTGTAAGTAGCAGTGGAGAGATTATTGACAACCTTATTGACTGAATATGTTTGTTTTTTTAACTGTTTAGTCTCTTTAGTGACCTGCTCCAGGTTTTTCTTCGCTTTCTTATAGCCTTCCAGATCACCGGAACGATTGGCCTGCTCCAGTTCTTTCCGATATTTCTCTGCCTGCTTTTCCAGGGCGGAAAGCTGTTTGTTGGCATCCTTGCCATTGACATTAACATCTACCTGTGCTCGTTCGTATTGCGCCATTGTGAAATGCTTTTATGATTTAAAGCCAGCCTTTTTCTTTGAGAAATTCTTCCCAGTTTGCCCCGTACCTTCGCCTGTTGTAATTTCTCCAGTTCCGTTTGGACTGCTGGCTTCGATACCGTTCTGTTTTGATGCTGCTCACTGTTTTTGTGGAGCCGCTTTTGTAGCGCTGATCAAACGATCCGCTGAGCTGATCCTTCACCGTCCAGAGCGCCGTTTTCCCATAATGGTAAGCCTGAAATTCTGCCAGCTTTTTCACTTCCCGGTAAAAGACCGAGCTGTACCACTCCTTTGCCTCCCGTTTCTTTTTTCTTCCAAGGTCACCCGGGTTCCCTATGGGTGTATCCCGGCCAACGCCCATATCTACATATATTCCATATTTGGCAAAAACAAACCTGACCAGCTCTGTGTCTCCGCCTGACTGCTGAAGAACATGGTTGATAAAACTATCATACAGGGTTCCCTCATCCCACACGTCCAGGAGGAGCATTTTGCCCTGCCACATCCTGACAACCACATCGGCCCAGGCATCGTAAAATTCATTTTTATTCTGTCCACTCGCTTGCATCATAAGAAAGATCCACCGGGTTATCTACTGAAATGGTAAAATAAAAGCCTGTAAAGCCGTTCAAAAGATGGCCGGGCAGCTCGTTAAACTTGATCTGGTCCGTGTTCATATAGCGCAGCCCCTGGGCTGAATAGGCCTTATCATATATTATTTTCGAGAGAATCTTGCGATAGATCTCCCTGGCCTTCCTGATGGTATCGTTACGGGCATCGATATCCCCGTAATCCCCGTAATGCATCAGGAGAAATACAGTATATGTCCGGCGCTCGTAGTAACCGCTCCCGCCACCCTCGAAGGTTACACCGTCATCGATGTCATCCACGGCAAAAAAGTTCCTGTACCGCTTGGCGTTCTGGATGACCTGTTCCAGGTACGACATCCCGGAGACCTTGCAGAAGTAGAAATCATCCTTTGTGGCCTTCAGTGTGTCGTGTATGCTTTGAAAATATGCGATTGCGTCAAACATGTTGCTGGTCTTGTATGGTTGAGACAAGGCGGTGCCTTGTCTTTACTTCTTTTTGTTCCGCCGTTTTTGCTCTTCCTGTTCCTGCATCAGGGCATCCAGTTCGGCCAGGGCATCATGCACATCAGCGTTCAGGATCCGGTCATTTTCTGCAATGTTGCCCTTGTTAAGGCTCCGCAAAATGGTTCGGAACTGCCTTTTCATATCCGGCGGCTCGGATCCCGTGCTTTCGGTGAAAAGTTTGGGGTATTCTTTTTTCAGGTACACCCTTACCCCGCCATAAAAAAGGAATACGGTCATCTTGGTTGCCAGGCTCAGGCCCTTGAAAGCTTTGGCCCGTTTCTGTACTTTCTCGTCGCTGAATTTTTGCCAGGGAAAATGATACGCCGAAGCAATAAGCTGATCAAGGTAGCGCTCTTCTTTTGTGTGAGCATAAGCCTGGAAAAAATTTTCCATGGTCAGATATTGCCTGAGCGGAACGCCGAACAACCTGGGATGACATACCCGCCTGCCCCGGAGCCAACGAATGGGATTGACCTCGTCAATTTTCAGAAGATACCTTACCGCCTCGGCATGTTCGGCGATCTGTACCGTACTGAGCAGAAAAGGCTTTTCGCCCTTTACCTTGAACCACTGCAGGTTCTCCCCTGTAAGGTAGCTGTAATGCATGCGCCGGCTCATGATCTTTAAACCGCTCAGATAAATAAAAGCATAAGCCAGGAACTCGCTCTCATCGATCTGCTGATTGTAGAGGAAACCGATGTATTTAAGCTCCTTTTTTCTCAGCCCTTTCCAGGTCTCCGGTATGTTCAGATTCAATTTTCTCATGAGGGACTCACAAACATTGGATCGGTTTCGTCATCGTTCACCCAGCCGTCGTAAGTCTTCCGGGCATACACATCGCTGTCCGCATAAGTGGGGTATTCATCTATATGGTCATTGAGATAAGTGACCACCTCATTGATGAGCTGACCCCCCAGCCGGTAAAAATCCTGCTGGATCTTCCGGTTTGCTGATCGGGTAAAAGCACTGTTCGGGCCGGTCAGCTCGATGGTATCATCCTTAATGGAGATCCTTTCCGTGTACAATGCGCTGGCCATTGCCAGGTACACATCGGCATACTTTAATCTAGGAAGGATGGCCGTCTCCTTTTCAGTGAGCTGGCCGTCTTTTTGTTTATCGCGAAGCTCATCCAGATAAGCCTGGCTGATCTCGTTGGCCAGGCGGGTAGTTTCAACGGCCTTCAAATCACTTCTTAGTTTAAGGAACAGCCGCCTGTTGTCGAATATCTCGTAATATTCGCTAAAATCGCGTGAAGAATATACCAGCGTCTCAAATATTTTCTCATGCGCCGGGCTCCCTTTCCATTTGTCTTTATATTCCTGCGGGCTTCCTTCCAGGTATTCGATCAGCTCCTCTACTTCCGTGTCCAGTCTTTTTTTGACGTTCTCCAAAAGGTTAGAAGACCGGTCGCGGCTGGCCGGTGAAAACTGCTGGTTGTTGACAACACCGAGACCTTGTTTGGTCTGGATGGTGTCCAGATCGGGCTGGCCAAGCAGGTAGGAATGAAGTACGATCACATTCCTGCAAAGCGTATATATCTCTCCTTCCTGGGTTCCGCTGGTGGTGTTCAGATAATCGTAAAGCTCCTGGCCCAGAATTTCATTTTTCAGCCACCGCTCGGCGCTTTCAATGTATATCGTAAGGTCCTCAGTGGAGTCCCAACTGGCATCCAGGTTGGGAAGCACCCTTCTAAACTGGTCAATTGTTGTTACTAGCATTTTCTACCTGGTTTTTAAGTTCCTGATTTTGCCGGTTGACTTTCTGCGCATCGGTGCCCTGGTCCAGTGTGGTAAGCAGGATCATCGGCAGATCGAATTTGATATCCTTTGGCCACTCGTTGAAACCTTTCACAACCTTCATGGGCGTTAAAAGAAGATCCTTGAAAGGCCTTTCCATGCTTTGCTTCATGGTAAACAGCTCCCTTTTATCCGTTCCGGAGAAAGACCCTTTTGATTTGCCAGGAGTAGCGCCGATCAGACTCGGGTGAACGCCCTGGGCATAACAGATCATATTGCTGGCCTCCTCGGCATCCTGGTTGAAGTCGCCGCCCTTGTCATAATCCACCTTTTCAATCTGCACATAGGGCACTTCTTTGCCGTCCGGATTGATATAATACCCGTTGAACCATGTTTTGCCTTCGTTCTCGTAGCTTGTCAGAAAGTTCTTGATGTTGACATATTCCTCTTTTTTCCTTTTGATCTGCGCGTCCGGGTCGGTTATATTTTCCTCTTCGAACAATTTCTTCCAGTATTCGGGATGAATGCGAACCATAAACCGGACTTTGATCCCGTATTGCATGGCCATCTTTTTGGCGGTTGCCGTCATGGCGCTTACATCGTACCAGCCCGAGCGGAAGGAAGCAAAGTAATAGGGATAGGGATAATATTTTTTCCCTGGGATGGGAACCTTCATAAGAATAGCAAACTTTCGCTCGCGGGATTTATCTTCTTTGATGCGCTTTTTGAGATCCTTCAGCGGATTGCGCTGATCCAAAAGCGGGATCGTGGTGATATCATTCTGGCTGGGGTCATTCTCCCAGTTGGCATAAAAGACATTCTCCAGCTTTCCTGTTTTGGGATTGGCCTCTTCGAACCGGATGTAATAATTCTCCAGGTGATTCAGCTCAACGATCTTGCTTCCTTCACCGTTAAGAATGATCTCCGCAACGGAGAAATAGAAATGTTTCAGGTCGGTCCACTGCTCCAAATAAAAAAGATTGATGTTGTTGTCGTCAATCCAGTCCAGGATCTCTTCATTATCCACCTCGCTACCGTCCCTGTGTTTCATTTCGAAGCCATCACCGTAACCGGTCTGGATGTTGAACTGCATATTGGAGTTCATCACCTCGTTTTTGCGGATCTTCTCCAGGATGGAGACCGGTTTCAGGTTGTCTTCGCCCCAGGGAACGCAGCCGCGTTTGCCCCTGACAACGTTGTAAGGCTCCACAGAAGACTCTTCTTCGAAAAGATCGGCGGTGTTTTCGCTGAAAACCACGCCGTATTTATCGTTGATAATCTCAAAGGGCATGATGTTGTCGCCTTTCATAGTGCCACCTCCTGGTTGTTGATTTCGAAAATTGCGGGAACGCTTATTTTCCTTATTTCTCCGCTTTCAGGCCATCTCAGGTTGGCCGTGTTGTTTTGAAAATAGCTGCTGGTGCAGACAACCCCTTCAGCATGGACCACTTCACCGTCTTCTTTCCAGAACTTGACGTCAATGGGCTGCTGTGAGGCGAGAATTTCATGGACTTGTGCGATGCTGATCATCTTGATTGATTTTAATTCGAAATTAGCCCGGATCAAACAGCGGAGAAAGGACAAATTACCCGCTTTTGCCTGCTTGTTTTGAAGGCTCTTCCAATCGTTCAGCGGGCTTTTTGTTGCTTGTCAGAGTCTTATGAGCGTCAAAAAAATCTTTTATCTAACATCTCGAACGCGGCAT
>JAIPBX010000102.1 GCA_021738485.1 Bacteroidales bacterium
CGCGTTATCACGCGGCCGATACGCCGGTTATCGTCCTCGAAGAGGACGGGCCCTTCCGCATTGAAATGGTGGCCCGCAACGCGTATACCTGTCCCGATACGGCCGTATACGCCGATACCATGCTCTTTAAAGGCCTCTACGTGCCCAACGCCTTCTCACCGGAAAATCCCGGGCAGGGTGCCCGTCGCTTTAAACCCGTCGGAAGCGCCCTGGCATCTTATCACGCTCGGGTCTTCGACCTTAAAGGGAACCTCCTGTGGGAGTCCCGCGCCCTGAACGAAAGCGGGGAACCCGCCGAAGGTTGGGACGGTACATTCCGGGGAGCTCCCATGCCCCAGGGCGTCTATGTGTGGAAAATCAGCGCCCGCTTTAGCGACGGTACCGTCTGGCAGGGCGAGTCCGTGGGAAGGGGGAGCGACAGCCCAGGCCAAAACTACGGGACGGTGGTGCTGATCAGGTAGGAATTATAGGGTTCGGATGCATGATATATGGCGAATGGATGCGAATTTCAGGTGAAATATCACGAAAGGGAAGATGAGAGTTAATTAGTTAATTGGTAATTAGTAACTTGTTTGCTTTAATAATTAAAAGGAATTGGCTCAACGGTATGTCTTATAAGCGGGCCAAGCTGCCACATGTCTATGCTTAAAATCCGTAAGTTAGTCTCGAATGCCCGCCTGACAGGCAAAGGCAAGCACGAATAATTAACGAATTAACTATTCAACTAATCAGCAGCTATTTTTAAGGTAGCATCTGAAGGGAAAAGAGATATTACGCAGGCAACTGCATTAATTTTGTATATTTGTGTGCTTAAAATTAATTTTATTATGCTTCTTGAGAAACTAAAAGAATTATACAATAGGTATTACGAAATTCAGGAAATGATGGGCGATCCCGAAGTTATTTCTGATCGGAAACGATTTGTAAAACTGAATAAAGACTATAAAGATCTGGAGCCCATCGTAAAGGCTTATAATGACTACACAAACATTTTAAGTAATATACAGACCTCCGAAGAGATGCTCCACAATGAAAATGATCCTGAAATGAAAAGCATGGCAAAGGAGGAGTTGGAAAAACTCAGGAAGCAAAAAGAAGAAATGGAAGAAAAAATCAAATACCTTCTCATTCCAAAAGATCCTGAAGACGGTAAAAATGCCGTAGTTGAAATACGAGCCGGAACGGGAGGTGATGAAGCCAGCATCTTCGCCGGGGATTTATTTAGAATGTATAGTAAATTCATTGAAAAACAAGGTTGGAAAATTGAACCTATAAGTAATACCGAAGGAACGGTTGGGGGGTTCAAAGAAATTATATTTAATGTCACCGGCGAGAATGTGTATGGAACTATGAAGTTTGAGTCCGGTGTGCACCGTGTTCAGCGTGTTCCTCAGACAGAAACGCAGGGAAGGGTTCATACGTCCGCAGCTTCGGTAGCGGTACTTCCCGAGGCAGAAGAATTTGATGTAGAGATCAATGAGAATGATATCCGGCGTGATACCTTCTGTGCCTCCGGTCCCGGCGGCCAATCCGTCAACACCACCTATTCGGCGATTCGCCTGACCCACAATCCCACGGGTATTGTAGTAAGCTGCCAGGACGAAAAATCTCAGCTGAAAAATTACAATAAGGCCATGAGGGTGCTCCGCAGCCGTATTTACGAAAGAGAGTACCAAAAATACCTGGCTGAAATCGCATCAAAAAGAAAAACAATGGTCTCCACCGGCGACCGGTCAGCCAAAATCCGGACCTATAACTTTCCCCAAGGACGCGTCACCGACCACCGTATTAACCTGACCGTATATAATTTACAGAACGTTATAAATGGCGATTTAGAAGAAATTATCGAAGCGATTAAAGCCGCAGAGAATGCCGAAAAACTCAAAGAGGCCGTAAACGAAGAACAAACATGACCCGCAACGAAATAAGTCAACTCATCAGGAACAAGGAATCTTTCCTGTGCATAGGATTAGACAGTGATTGGGATCGTCTTCCTTCCCACCTGAAGAAGGAAGAAGACCCTGTTTTCACCTTTAATAAACAGATCATTGACCATACCCATGATTTGGCCATTGCCTACAAACCCAATATCGCTTTTTATGAAAGCCTTGGCCCCCGGGGCTGGGAGTCCCTGGCCAAAACCCTTGAATACCTGAAACCGCTAAGGGATAAGCTTTTTCTGATAGCCGATGCCAAACGGGCTGATATAGGAAACACCAGTAAACAATATGCACGTACGTTTTTCGATAAGAGTGCTGCCGGCCTCGACTTTGATGCTGTAACGGTGGCTCCCTATATGGGGAGCGATTCTGTTGAACCTTTCCTGGAATATGATAACAAATGGGTCATCTTACTGGGGTTGACCTCCAATAAAGGAGCCCTTGATTTTCAGTTGCAGAAAGTATGGTCGGAAGATCAGGACAGCCGCGATTTCCTTTACAAAACCGTAATCCGGGAATCGCAGCATTGGGCCGATGAAAACAAAATAATGTACGTGGCCGGAGCTACTAAATCCTATCTCTTGAATGGAATCAGGGAGATTTTACCCCACCATTTCCTGTTAATACCCGGTATAGGGACTCAGGGAGGCAGTATCGAAGAGGTCGCCAATCATGGACTAAATAATGATGGGGGAATCCTCGTTAACGCTGCGCGGAGTATCATATTTGCTTCTGAAGGAAAGGATTTTGCTGCTTCAGCACGCGCCAAAGCCCTGGAAATGCAGCAAATCATGAAAAGTTTAATTGCCCGGTATCTATAAAAACTGTCCGGCAAAATCATTCACCGGACAGCCTGCATGTTGGTATTTATTATTCGTATCCTTTTATATATCCAGTTTTAACACCCATCCGTGCTTGTCCTCTTCATCGCCTGTTTGTATGGCTTGAAGCTTATGATACATTTTGGTGGAGATAGGCCCGGGTTTATCACCGTATTTATAAACCTTTTCAGAATTGCGATCCTGGATTTCTTTAATAGGTGATATTACGGCAGCCGTTCCGCAAGCTCCCACTTCGTCAAACTCGGGCAGCTCTTCCACAGGAATAGGCCTTACTTCTACCTCCATACCCATATCCTTAGCAATTTGCTGCAGGGATTTATTGGTGATAGAAGGTAATATGGAGTCGGATTTCGGGGTCACATAGGTATTGTTTTTAATCCCGAAAAAGTTGGCGGGACCTGCTTCATCAATATATTTCTTTTCTATGGCATCAAGATATAAACAAGCGGCAAAGCCTTCATCGTGAGCTCTTGTACCGCTGACCAGACTGGCTGCATAGTTACCCCCTACCTTATATTTTCCTGTTCCCAAAGGCGCGGCACGATCCACATCACGCGCTATCTGCACTTTCACAGGACTGAATCCTTCTTTAAAATAGGGACCTACAGGGGTAACAAAAACCATAAAAAGATATTCATCCGCCGGTTTAACACCTACGCGGGGTCCTGTTCCAATCAAAAGCGGGCGGATATAAAGCGAAGCACCGGTACCATGCGGGGGAACAAAACGCCGGTTAAGCTCGACGGCTTTCGTTATTGCTTTTTTAAAAAGCTCTTGAGGTACTTCGGCCAGCATAATTCCCTGTGCCGATCTGATAAGCCTTTTAGCATTTTCTTCCCATCTGAAAATTCGTACCTTGCCGTCTTTACCCATAAAAGCCTTCATCCCTTCAAAAGCCTCCTGACCGTAATGAAGAGCTGTTGCAGCCATATGCATGTTGATTTGGTTTGAAGAAGACACCTCCAGTTCGCCCCACTGCCCATCTCTGTAATAACATCTTACGTTATAATCAGTATCTTTATAGGCAAAGGAAAGATTGCTCCAATCAAAATTAGCAAGTTCCATATCAATGTGTTTTTAGTTTGCTGCTAATATAAAAAATAATTTGACATTGATCCTAATAAAACTTGTGTTCTCACATCAATAAATTTGCTGTTTAATATTTATTTATCAATATATGTACAAGCCGATATGCATAAAAGGATTTAAGGGATTATTCGATAAATAAAAGGAATTTATATATCAAATAGGTCATCCTGCATTCAAATAAAGTTTCCCAATAATTTTGGGTTTATTATTTTTGCGGGGATGAAGACATTGTTAGCCATTGATTTAGGAATACGAATGGGATGGTCCAGCTATTCGGAAGATGGCTCTCTTTCGGGTTTCGGTTCACATAACTACGGAAGTGCCCGGCGCCTTAAAAAGGCTGTATATCCTTTGCTGATGCAGTTCGGGAAAGTTGAATATCTCATCATTGAAGGCGGAGGTAAACTTACCAAATACTGGTCAAAAGTCGCCCACCGGCAATCGATACATGTCATCCAAACCCATGCCCACGTATGGCGCGAGTCTCTTTTTCTGCAAAAAGATATCACACACACTTCCCAAATGAAAAAACATGCCGAACATCAAGCCCGTCAAATTATTGAACAATCCGGCTTATCACAACCTAATACGCTCATGCATGACGCTGCCGAAGCTATACTTATCGGTTTTTGGGGATGCCTCCAAACCGGGTGGATAAGTAAGCAAAGGTGAATTCCGACAAAATGTCACCCATCAGGCTATGGCATATGCTTTGATAAGGAACGTTGAAAATTGAAAGTCAAACCTAAAAAAGGCAAAAATGCAAAACGGAAAGATTAACGTTCAAACAGAGAATATTTTTCCAATCATCAAAAAATTCCTGTATTCCGATAGTGAGATTTTCCTGCGAGAGCTGATTTCGAATGCTGTGGACGCAACACAAAAGCTATTAGCTCTGTCACGGTCCGGAAAATTCACGGATGAAATCGGCGACACGCGTATTAAAGTCATTCTGGATAAGGATAAAGGCACCCTTACGGTTCGCGACCACGGCATAGGCATGACAGCCGATGAAGTGGATAAATATATCAACCAAATCGCGTTTTCGAGTGCCGAAGAATTCGTCAAAAAAGTTAAGAAGGAAGATGCTTCCAATCTCATCGGCCATTTTGGTCTGGGTTTTTATTCTGCCTTTATGGTAGCCGATAAGGTAGAAATCTTCACCAAAACATACAAAAAAGGGGGCCAGACAAAACCTGTCCACTGGGAATGTGACGGCACACCGAATTATTCCATAGAAGAAATCGAAAACAAAGAGCGCGGAACTGACGTTGTTCTTCACATTTCGGAAGAACATAAGGAATACCTGGAAGAACAGCGCATTAATGAAATTCTTGATAAGTATTGCAAATTCCTCCCGATAGAAATCGAATTCGGCACAGAAAAAGTTCAGGAAGAAACCGGGGAAAAAGATGAAAACGGGAATCCAAAAACCAAAGAGGTGGAAAAACCCCGCATCATAAACAATACCGAACCTGCCTGGCGGAAATCACCCGGAGAATTAACGGAAGAGGATTATAAAAACTTTTATCGCGAACTCTATCCCAGCACCTTTGAAGAACCCTTGTTCCATATTCACCTGAATGTTGATTATCCCTTTAACCTGACGGGGATCCTGTATTTTCCAAAAGTTAAGCAAAACCTGGAGGTGCAGCGTAACAAGATACAACTCTACAGCAACCAAGTCTTCGTGACAGATTCGGTAGAAGGTGTAGTGCCCGATTTCCTGACCTTGCTTCATGGTGTGCTGGACTCGCCGGATATCCCTCTGAACGTGTCCCGAACTTTTTTACAAAATGATTCGAACGTAAAGAAGATTTCCAAACACATAACGAAAAAGGTGGCTGACAAACTGGAAGAGCTCTTCAAGAAAGATCGTCAGGACTTTGATAACAAATGGGATGATATCAAAATATTTATTGAATATGGTATGATTTCAGAAACAGACTTCTATGAAAGAGCTGAAAAATTTGCTCTTTTAAAAAATACCGAAGGTAAATTTTTCACTTTCGAGGAGTATAAAAACCATATTAAAGAGAATCAGACAGATAAAGAAGGAAACCTGGTCTATCTTTATACCACCGATACGGAGGCGCAACATAGTTACATCACCGAGGCCCGTGATAGGGGTTATGATGTACTGGTTTTTGATACTCCTATTGACAGTCATTTTGTTAATACCCTCGAGCAAAAGTTTGAAAAGACTACTTTTGCCCGGGTCGATGCCGATGCTATCGACAATCTTGTTAAGAAAGAGGAAGAAAGGGCTTCCAAATTATCAGAAGAAGAAGAAAAGAAGCTCAAGGAAATTTTCGAGAAGTTTGTCGATACCAATAAATTTACCGTTCAACTCGAAAACATGGACGAAAAAGCCATGCCTATGTCCATCACACAACCCGAGTTTATGCGCAGAATGAAAGAAATGCAGCAAACCGGGGGTATGCCGATGATGGGCAACATGCCGGACAATTACAATATGATAGTCAACAAAAATCATGACCTTATGGGTAAAATCCTTGAGGCAGAGGATGAAGAACATCAGAAAAAAATTGTCAATCAACTGAAAGATTTGGCCATGCTTTCTCAAAACATGCTCACTGGAGAAGAATTGACCAACTTTATCAAACGCAGCGTAGATATTATTGAATAATAGCAATCAGCAGCTTTACAATTTAAGCGCTATAGGAAAATACTTTTATTGAATGAGCGTTTGATTGTAAAGCTGTTTTTTTAATGACATAAACAATATGAAAATAGGAAAAGGTACTCTGATAGCCCTGGTCACCGTGGGCACGATAGTTCTTTTGGCGCTGATAATGATTGGTACCGGAGTAAGCAAGTACAATAAGCTGGTTTCCCTGGAAGAGAACGTTAATGAAAAATGGTCGCAGGTAGAAAATGTATATCAACGCCGTGCCGACCTCATTCCCAATTTGGTAAACACTGTAAAAGGCTACGCAGAACATGAGCAGCAAACGCTTACAAAAGTCATCGAGGCCCGTTCAAAAGCCACTTCCGTAAATGTTGATCCTGAAAACCTGGATAGCGAATCCCTTCAAAAATTCCAGCAGGCTCAGAAAGGACTAAGCAGTGCCTTATCACGATTAATGGTTGTTGTAGAACGCTACCCTAATTTAAAAGCCAGTCAGAATTTCAGAGATTTACAGGCTCAACTGGAAGGGACTGAAAACCGCATTTCCGTTGAGCGAAGAAAATTCAACCAGGCAGCCCGGAAATACAACACCAAGCTCAGGCAATTTCCTACGAACATGATAGCCAATACTATGGGATTTGAAAAGAAAGCTTATTTTGAAGCCGATCAGGGTGCTGATGAGGCTCCACAGGTAGAATTTTAACAAAAACAAAGATATATATGCCCAATAGCCACCAAAAAACTGCCAATAGTGCTAAAAACTTTTTCTCCCGGGAAGAGGAGCATTCCATCAAGCAAGCAATCATGAACGCCGAGCTGGACACTTCCGGGGAAATACGTGTCCACATCGAAAATACCTGTAACGGGGATGTCATGGATCGGGCGGCTTACGTGTTTGAAAAGCTCAAAATGCATAAAACCCAACTACGTAACGGAGTATTAATTTACCTGGCGATTAAAAACCGAAAATTTGCTATCATAGGTGATAAAGGTATCAATGCAATTGTACCGGATAATTTCTGGGATGATATAAAGCAAGTTATGCTGGACCATTTTCGCAATGGAGATTTTACCAAGGGGATATCCGAAGCAGTGACTATGGCAGGAAAACAACTCAAAAGCCATTTCCCTTATCAATCGGATGATAAAAATGAATTATCAGATGAAATTTCTTTCGGAAGAAATTAAAAAGCCGAACAACCTATGAAGACTAATAAACTGGTAATATTTTTTTTCGCTTTTATTCTCGTCACAGCGCTAACCATACCTGCTGAAAGTAATCCGCAAGTAGAGATTCCCGATCGGCCTTCTCCTCCCCAACTTGTAAATGATTTCACCTCTACGCTCAGCCAACAGGAAAAAGTAGCCCTCGAGCGTAAATTGGTAAAGTTTAACGATACAACCTCCACACAAATTACCGTAGTTATCGTACCCGACTTTAACGGTTACAGTAAATCGCAATTCGCATACAAGATAGGTGAAGAGTGGGGTGTTGGACAGAAAAAATTTGACAATGGCCTTGTAATTCTTTTAAAACCAAAATCTGCGAATAAAAGAGGTCAAGTATTTATTGCCACCGGTTACGGGGTGGAAGGAGCCGTTCCGGATGCCATTGCCAACCGGATTACAGAGAAGGAGATGATTCCTGAATTCAAAAAAGGGAATTATTATGCAGGGCTTAACAAGGGCACGGATATTTTGATGAAACTCACGGCCGGGGAGTACACGGCGCAGGATTACCAAAAACAAACCTCAGAGGGTAACAAAACCGCCGGCTACATCGTACCCATTCTGGCAATGATCATTACCATCTTCCTGATGAAGCGCAGCCAAAAAACCAAACGCACTTTCAGCCACGGGAAATCGGGTGCAACACCGGGTATATTAACTGCTTTGTTGCTTTTCGGTATGGGAGGACGTCAAGGTGGCACCTGGAATAACTTTTCATCGGGTGGCGGTAGTTTTGGCGGCGATGCCGGCGGTTTCGGAGGTTTCGGAGGAGGTAGCTTCGGAGGTGGCGGAGCCGGAGGAAGCTGGTAAAGCTTTTTGAGCTTCCTCCTCTTACGGAAATGTTAATAACATGTTAAAATAATCCCTTCTTTAACCCATTCTAAAACAGTTTTTTGTTTTATGTATAATCATTCTACGGAGTCTTATAAACGCCCATAACCCTGCTATACCTTTAGCTTTTCTCTCTCCAATTTGTAAATTTGCTTTTATTATTTAAAATTATTTGGAATTAATTTATAATTCATTAAATTTGGTTGGGAAACAAATGGAATTATAGTATTCAGCTAATTAGGATTTAGCACGGTTAAAATCAAAGATCTCGAATGTTTCAATCACATAAAACGATGAACATACTCAGACATTATTTAGCTTTCAGCAAAGCATTAGCCCCATTCATACTCCTAACGCTAGTTCTTTTCACCTGGCAATATACTCAGGCCTCAGAAGGAGAAAATCAACACCCACAAGGTAAATATACCGAACTGGAAATGATGAAAGGTGAACGGCTATTTAAAGGGTTATTACCTTTTCAGGAAGGATTCAACGATTGCGCTTCCTGCCATTACACCAAAACCCACAAGGAGATCGACTGGAATCCCTCGGCCTATGATTTAGCGGTTTTATCAAAGGAAGACACCGCCTACCTTTCCGGGGCCATGTCCGGTTCCAGGTTTCAGGGGGTCAAAGGTCACGAAGAGGTAGCCCTTACCGATAAAGAAACAGAGCTGGTCAAAGCTTATTTTTCACGATTAGCTGATCAGGGCCTTAAAAAGCATAAGCCTGTACCCGAAAAAACACTCATATTTTTTGGTACAGGTTTTTTAATGTTGTTGTCATTAATCGAATTAATTTTTCTCAAAAAAATCAGGATTAAGGCAATACCCGTACTAATCCTGTTAGTAGCTCTCGGTTTTCACATTAAAGTAATTTCCGAAGAAGCGATTAACCTGGGCCGTTCAGAAAATTATGCTCCTAGCCAGCCTATAAAATTTTCGCATAAGGTCCACGTCAAACAAAACAAGATTGATTGTAAATATTGCCACACGGGAGTAGATGATAGCCAGAACGCCGGCATACCAGCCAATAATCTATGTTTAAACTGCCACAATGTTGTAAGGGAAGGAAGCAATTCAGGAACCTTCGAGATCAATAAAATACACAGAGCGGCGAAGCAAGAAAAACCAATAGAATGGAAAAAAGTCCATGACTTACCCGACCATGTTTTCTTTAGCCATGCCACTCATGTTCAGAACGGAAATCTCGATTGTGCCGAATGTCATGGACAGGTAGAAGAAATGCATATTGTAGAGCAGGTGGAGGATTTGTCGATGGGATGGTGCATCGAATGTCACCGTGAGACGGAAGTAGATTTTGACAATAAATATTATTCAAAGAATTTCGAAGA
>JAIPBX010000103.1 GCA_021738485.1 Bacteroidales bacterium
CCAAATGAATTTGGGTGCTATGCTCATGGAAGATCAAATTTCGCAGAAATGCCGGGTGTTGGATAGGCTATCCATTGCGGCGATTGGCGTAAGAGAGATATTCTCTTCCAAATGCTTTTGGGGTTAATCTCATGGAAGGGTTAACCACTTATCATTCATTTCCAAATGAGATTAGCTCCCCCGCCCGTACCGAATGTCGGCACGTTCGGGCGGGCGGATTTATCCGGGTGGCAAATATTCCCCAAGAAATCTTCCCCTAGCCCGCTTTAGCGGGCTTTTCCAATCTCTACAACAAACGGATTAATCGTCCATTTCGTTTTTCAGCTTTTTGCGGTAGTCGTAATATTTCTTGCCTCCATAGGCTGCACCCATAGCTACCAGCATGGTAACTCCACCGCCAATGGGGGCGGATTCAGCCGATTGATTGGTGTCACTGCCATGTGTATCCGGTGGAGCAGGAACATTCTGTCCAAATGAAATCAAAGGCAGAACCGTTATTAAAAATGCCGCTATTATGTTTGTTATCTTTTTCATAGTTCTATTGTTTTTCGTTATTAATTTTATTGGATGATGACTTTTTCGGTGGCTATTCCTTCTTCGGAACGGATTTTTACGATGTAGGCTCCCTTGCCTTCCATGCCTATAACGCAATAATCATTATTCAAATCTTTCTGAACCACTAATTGACCAAGGGTATTGTAGACGAATACTGTACCATCGGTCAGATTTTCGCTGGTTTGGATGTAAATGTTATGATTATTGGCGTAAATGTTTGTATTCTGAAGTTCCGAATCTTCCGGAATGCCGATGGCCGATTTCTCCAGGTGGAGGCGGAAGCGTTCCACATCATCCCCTTCCAGGGCACTGAAAGTATAGGTCTCCTGTTCGGAAAAATCAATCATTTTATCCGCCTTTGTATCCTCAAGGACGGCTGAATATTCTTCACCGAGCGTATTCAAACTCAACAAAAGCGTGTACTCCCCATCAACAGCTTCAAAGCCTAATGGAAAGATACGTGAATCATCAATGGACGAGGGATGCACGCTATGGGTTGAGAGATTCCCAAGGTTTTCATCTATCGAATAAATCTGAGGCGCATTCTCATTGCCATAGAATTTTTCGGAATCGTAGCGGTCGTAGCTCTCATCAGATGCTTCGTGCAGGCGAATCGTCTGAATGTCGTAAAAAGTATTCGCCTCAGCTTTTACCTTAAGCTTGAAGAATCCTTCCAATTCCTTTTCTTTTTTATAGAAAGCAGTATTACCGTGGAACTGAGCCCCTGAAGGTATGGTAATATTCACATTATCACTGGTAATCTGCACAAAGAAACCCTGATTTATCGGGATAGTAGCGCCGGAAGTTATGCCGATATAATTTCCAGCCGATTCATCACGAATCTTGGCTTCAGCCTGAACGGAGCCCGGGAGATTCCAGCTATCATCATTCCATTTAATAGCTGAAGAGAAAGGGTTACCTACAAGGTTCCAGCCATTGCCCTCCGAAGCATTATAAGATAAGTTTGTAACAGTTTGGTCACCGGTATTTAATGTACCCGTAAATTCCTTTGTGGAATTGTTTTCATAAGCTACAAGGTATCCCATGCCGGGACTAACCTCTGTGGGATCTCCTGCTTTGTGATTCTTCCATATGTTGGTTGATTCTTCCCATCTGTACAAATCATCGTTGCTTCCCGGATCAAAATCTGACCCGTCAATGGTAAACGTTCCTATCGGGGAAGAGAGGAGATGCCATCCATCACTACCGGAGGGAACCCAACCTTCGATGTATTGCTGAACGGTAGCGTTACCTGTCACATTCAAGGAGCCTTCAACAATAAGCGAGCCGGTTCCGCTAGCATCCGACTGGATTAAAAGGTCATTGCATGTCCCGGAGGCTTTACTTGAGGCAATGGTTACTGCGCCATCCGAAGGAATAACCACATTTTCAGAAGCGATGGGAACTGTTTCGTTGTTCCAATTTGTGGCTGTATTCCAATTTCCAGAAGTAGAATTAAAACTATTCACAGTATAAGCACTAATATTATCAAAATAATAATATTCGCCACCTACATTATTTAAAACTTTAATTACCATTCTTAATATATCATTATTTAGATTAGTTATAGTAATATTATCAGTTATAGTTTCCGCTAATTCTCCTTCATGTTTATCGATAGTTGTAAAAGAGCCATCATCAATTTCATAACCCGTTTCAATGTAATCACCTGCTTCTAATTCATTTAATACTGAACTAACGTCAACACTAATTTCAATAGCATTCATTCCAGAAATATCAATATATGGCGAATACCAAATTTGTTCTTCATCGATATCCCTGGCACTGAATTTTTCTTCTTCAACTTTAAACCAATCAGTCGATGCTGTTAAGCCGCTTTCGTTAATATTTAATGTCCAGTCCACCCCTTCCAAATCATAAGTTACAGCGTCTCCTCCTATAGCTCCTTTTCCATTCTGATCAGTAAAATCTTCATTGTAAGGGGTTGAAACAGGATCTTGTACATGATAGTCTTTTTCTTCAGACAGATTTACACCAGCATCATCATCGGTAGCTTTAATTACGTAATAAACCGTTGTCCCGTCACTTTGAGTAGGAATATCCGAATCTGTTTCATAGGTATTCCCACTAGTATTTGACATATTAATTGTTGTATTCAGGTTACCCGATGAAGTTCCCCAATTCAATTCAATATCTGATACAGAACTTTCATCGGTAGCATCGGCTGAGACAGATACAGATTCTGAAGATGTAATATTTGTGTTTGCACTGGGATTTTGTGTAATATTCGTAATAGAAGGAGGATCTTTATAAATTTTAATATTGTCAATATAAATCCCTTCATCATTATATATTAGGTTTTTAAACTGCAAGGTGATATCGAGAGTAGAAGCATTATTTAACACAATATCAGATGTATAAAACGGTTCAAAAGTATTTCCTACTCCTGCGCTATAATCATCAACTAGCGCCGGCAATTCTTGTCCAATATCACCATCCCCATTAAAATCTAAATCAAGAGCTGCAGGAGCGTTATTTGTTTCGCCAGTATTTTGTACCCACATTAAATTTTGGCTACTCCCGTCATCAACTGAATAAGTAATTAATAATTCATCTGTTGAATCCCAATCATTTGAATTAGGTGTTAAGAAATCAATCGAAAATGAAAATGAAGAGGCACTTGAAATATCTATTTCATCTAAAGTAATTGTAGGATCAGTGAGAATCAAGTCTTCCGCGGCCCAGATATAAGTATTATTACCTCCAATATCTGGATTTGATCGATTAAAAACGTCAGTGTCTCCTGAACCTTCAGTAGCAGAAGGCGTGTATCCATCACCAGCTGTTTCAAAATCAATAGTTGTCGTCTGCCCCGCCCCAACAGCGGCGAAGCCTAAAAAAGCTAATAGTAAAATAAATTTTTGCATAATAATTTGAATTTTGATTGTTATTGTTTTTGTTTGTTATAAGGGCCAGGGATTTTCTTTTCTTGCTGCTTGTCAAGGGGCTGTCTTCATCACAGAAAATATAACCTCTTTGGTTTTGGGTTATCGAAAGTAGAGGGCTTATCGCTAGATAAGGTCAAATGGTCTTTACGTCTTTGTTAAACTAACGTAAAGACATAGGTTGGAAGGCGGGTCGGTGCCGGCAAAAAGTCTCTTATATCCTTTGGGTGTGGTAAAGGGATTCTTTTGGGTAGATGTATGTACGACGCTCCGTTGCATAGGGTGCGATTTTTGTTTTCATCCATGCAGTATGCACCCTTCCTAATCACTCGGCAGAATTAAGATATTATTGATTGCTGAATATAAAGGTAATACAATATTTTATTATCAGCAATTTTTTCCAAAAAAAAAGCCGGTATTGCTACCGGCCTTTTTATCAGATTTTCATCACTTTTTAGTTAACGTCCCACCACAGCTTGGAGCTTTGCTTGTCTCCATTAGGCAGACGGTTTATTGCTTCTCGTATCTGATCACCATTCAGGGTGTATTCCTGGTCAGGATACTTCATCCTGTATGGAAGGTCTTGAGTATTCTCAATTTCAGCCGGAATGGGGCTGAAGGTGAAGTTATAAGTATCACCGGTCTCAGGGTTCGTTACCGAATAATCCGTATAAGGCGGAATAAGCGTCTCAGGATACCCTGTTCTGCGGTATTCTGCCCATGCGGTATGCGGTTGCAGATAAAGAGCTATATACTTTTGCGTAAGTACATTTTCTTCATTAGCATCAGGTACCTCGTTGATATAATCTGTAATTGCAGCTTCCGGTACTCCCCAGCGTTCCATTGAAGCTTCAATACCTGCCTCATAATGGCTCTGATCCCAATTGTTAAGTTCAGAGAGGATAAATTCCACTTCGGCATACTCCATAAGGTACTCAGTATAATCCGGGGTATTGATTATGGCATCTCCCGGCAGTGACTCAAATTTAATGGTAGCCGCCTCATCGGAACTTTCGGCAATCGGCATACCTACATAATTTCCGTCGCTGTTTTGATTTGCATAAATCTCAATGCGAGGATCGGTAATTCCGCTAAAGGGGTTGTCTGTAACAGGATTCGTGTTGTCGTGTCCCATTACATTTTCACCCTTCAACAGTTGTGTAAAAGATAAACCTATAGCAAAGTCACTACGATTATCCACATTCCAAGCTGTGTACATCGGAGCAGCGTTTTTATCATTTGCTTCGTAAGTAAAGCCGGCGTTGTCTGCATTTGATGTAAACACACCTTTATCAAGAGCGTCGTTAATGTGCTGGTTGGCAAGGTTCTGATCAGCACCCATAATCTTCAAAGCTATCCGTAAACGCAGCGAATTGGCAAATTTCTTCCACTTAGCCACGTCCCCATCATAGATATTATCACCACCGGTAGTGAACAATCCTTCATTTTCGTTCAGGTTCTCGGCAGCGGCTTTCAGCTCATTGAGGATATCCTCATAAATCGCTTGCTGTTCAGCGTATTTGGGTGAGAGCACCTGCTCTTCCTCAGGAGTATCACCCAGTTGAAGTGCCTGGAAGCTTTCATTATCGCTGTTATACGAATAATAAGGAATATCGCCCCATGTATCGGCCATAATATTAAACGTATAGGCCATCATAATGCGGGTGGCCTGAATTTGATTGTTGTTACTGCCATAGGCCTGCATATCCGCTGCAGTTTCCTCGTCAGTATTAAGCTGGATAACTTTGCGCAAATTCTCCAGGTTATAATAGAAATCTTCCCATGTTTCTCTCATCGACTCTCTATATCCATAACGGTCCTCGTCACCGTATTCGGATTGTTGCCAGTACTGCATGGTAACAGTAGTAAAACGGCCGGAGAACCAGACATCCCGTGTATCTGTCATAATTTGGTCAACCGCATGGTTGAACACAGCCGATGAAGGTGGCGTTGTTGGCTCATTGGGATTGGTGTAATAATCCACATCACACGCAGTAAACGCCAGTAATGCTATTACTATAATTGTTTTAAATACTTTCATTGTCATAATATTTTTTTGATTCAAAATAAATTATAAATTAATATCAACCTTGAAACCGTATGTCCTGGACATTGGCTGCAGACCACCGTCTATTCCCTGAATATTGCCGGTACCTGCCACAGTCATCTCCGGATCGAATCCTTCCTGGTCTAAGCCCCAGGTAAAGAGGTTACGGCCATAAACTGAGAGACGAATGCTCTCGAACAACTGGCTTTTAAGTTGATCCTGCGATAAAGTATATCCAAGATTAAAACTACGCAGTTTTACGTAATCGGCATCAAAAACGCTTTGCGCACTAGGTGTGCCATAGCCGTGATAAGCAAAGGCTCCGTAGGATCTTCCGGGAATTTTCACATCATTTTTGGAAGTGTTCGTCACTTCATACGTACCGTCGTCGTTAAAGGTAACATCTCCCTGGACACCATCCAGTGCAATACCGCCGCCTTCGCTAACCGGATCACGGATTTCGTTACCTTCGGCGTTGGTTGCGGCTGTTTCTTCAAGCATACCTGAGTACATTCCCCACATATGAGTCAGTGAATAGAAAACACCACCCTGCTGGATATCAATCAGGAATGACATATCCCAGTTCTTATATTGAAAATCGTTGGAGATACCCAGGTTATAATCCGGATAAACCGAACCCAACTGAGTTAAATTTGGTGTACTCATATAGCTGCCACCTTCTGTTACAACCTTATTTCCGTTATCATCACGGATAAAATCGTATCCCCAAAGCTGGCCGTATTCATCGCCTTCGCTGGCCCGGAGAAATGCACCGCCAAAAGGAGCTCTAACAATATCAAGTGCATCTACGCCCGGATAAATCTCTTCTACCGTCTGCTCAGTACTTGTCAGGTTAGCCGTAATGCGCCAATTAAAATCATTCGTTTTAACCGGTACACCACCGAGGGTTACTTCAATACCTGTGCTGGCCATTTCACCGGCATTAATAATCTTGGTAGCGTAACCGCTGGCTTTGGAGACTTCCAGGGGAATAATCTGATCTGTGGTCACCTTATCGAAATAGGTAGCGCTCAGATTGAGCCTATCCTGCAGGAAGATAAGATCCAGACCGAATTCTGTTGTGGCGGTTTGTTCCGGCTTCAATTGCCTATTCGGCAATTCATTGGAAATAAACAAGCGCGGAGCTCCCTGGAAAGTTCCATCTGCATGATAAGAATAAGTAGAAAGCACTTCGTAAGGATCGGTATCGTTACCAACCTCTGAATAGCCGGCACGAATCTTACCCAGATCCATAACATCCGAATCTATAAGGTCGGAAAAGACAAAGCTACCGGATGCTCCAAAATAGAAGTAACTGTTTTCCTCTGACGGGAGCGTTGATGACCAGTCATTTCTTCCTGAGAGGTCAAGGTTTAAGAACCCGTCATAGCTGAACGAAGCGTTAAGGAATAAACTGTTCACTCTTTTTTCTCGTGTTATATCATCAAGAACGGGATTTCCATTGGAATTGGTAAGGGAATATACATCCGGTACAATTAAACCTCCGGAGGTTTCGCCTTCATTAAGGTCATATCGATATTCACGGATATTACCACCGGCTACCGCTTGAACGGAAAGCTTATCAAATTCCATGTTGTAATTGAAACGCCCTTCGTAGTTATATTCGGAACGTGAACGTACAATTTCACGGAAATAAGGCTGGGCTTGCGAGCCAACAGCTACCTTTTCTCTGATGTAGAAATTATAGGTATCTCCGTAAATGTTACCTTCAAAACTCAGGTTGTCCAAAATCTGATATGTAAGCCCCAAATTTCCGTAGAATCGGTTTCGTTCATCTTCCGGGGTATTTTCATTCGCCGTCCAATAAGGGTTATCAGCATATTGTGGAGTAGGGTTATCATAAGCTTTACGGTTCCAGGTACGCTGTGTACCATCCTCATATTGATAATCTTCAAGCAAACCATAATCCAGTTGACGCTGGCCCCACTGGTAAAATTTCTGTCCCACACTATTGTCACCATAGCCTATTTCCGGACGTCCTTTGGTATAAATGTTTGCAAAATTCAAGTTTGCATTGACGTCAATCTTATTACCTATTGCAGCATTACCACGCAATTTAAAATTGTTTTTATCGCGCTCGGAATTCGGCATCGTTCCTTGTGTTGTATTATTATTGTAATCGAAACGAATTCCATAATTTTCACCGGTTTTCGAAACACTAATGTTGTTCTTCAAAGAAACGCCGGTATTAAAGAAATCAAGCACGCCTTCATCCGGTGCTGTCCAGGGACGAGGCTCATTGATAAGCTGTCCTTCAGGTCCCCAGGCATCCCACTGGGCTACCATAATATTTTCGTTATAACGGGGTCCCCAGCTTTCGTCTACCTGCATTTGCGGAACCTTCACGGTGCGGCCATCCACATCTACCGTCTCGAAGCCATCTTCACCGTCGGCAATTATAGCACCTCCACCATATTTATCCTGCAATTGGGGTTGGAGGTATTTCTCTTCAAAATCTACAGAAGAAGTCACATTTACGGAAAAATCATCTTTTCCTCGCTCTGCTCCTTTTGTTTCGATGAGAATAACACCGTTGGCGGCTCGTGAACCATAGAGAGCTGCGGCAGCACCCTTCAGCACAGATACATTCTTAATTTGTTCAGGAGGAATGTCGTTCAACATGTTACCGTAGTCTTTACCACCATAACCTGCTTGTGTGTTGGTTGTGTTATAGTTGGAGTTGTCTATTGGAACTCCGTCTACTACGATCAGCGGGTTATTGTCACCTGTAATAGTGGTAGCTCCCCGTATCATAATATTACTGGAGCCTCCCATGTTGCCTGAACTACGAATCTGTACCCCGGAGACACGTCCCTGGAGGGAGCTAATAGCATCATCCTGTTGTGCTTTAGTCAGATCTTCGCCTTCCAGGTCTTGCACTGAATACCCCAGCGATTTTTTCTCGCGGGAAATACCCAGGGCAGTTACCACTACTCCCTCAATATCTTTTATCTCGGGTTGCATGGTTACATTGATTACCGTTTTATCTCCGATAGGCACCTCTTTGGTAACCATACCCACGAACTTAAACACCAATGTTTCGGCTTGTTCGTCCACGGTAAGCTCATAATTTCCGTCCAGATCGGTAGTCGTACCTAAAGTAGTTCCTTTAACAACTACCTGTACGCCAGGGATCGGACTTCCGTCTTCAGCACTAGTTACAGTGCCTGTAATCGTGTTTTGTGCCAGCACCGCCTGAACTCCTAAAAAGGCCAGCAATGCGAGCAAAATAGTAAATTTTCTCATAGTTTAGTTAGTTTTAGTTTAGTTTTTTGGTTAAGCGACTAAATCTTATGATTATTATCCTGCTATTTGCCTATCGACAAATTGCCGATGCAATTTATAAAAAATAATCAATGCCACAATAAAAAAATAACAAAAAAATAATTGGAGATTTCTATCCGTCTACTCCGACAAATCCCTTATAATCCTGACACATTGGATAGAAAACTTATGTTTAAAATCAAAAACCAAGTAATAATTTGTTTTTTTGATTGTTTTCAAACTTCTTTCTATTTTAACAAAAAAATGACCGGTATGAAAGAATTAAAACAACTTGATGAAGTACAAAAGCTATTGGAAAACGAGCGGGGGGTCCTCCTTTATTTTTATAATGATCACTGTGCTCCCTGTTTAAGCCTCCGTCCAAAAGTAATTCATCTGATCAGTACCACTTTTCCGCAAATCACCCTGGCATTTGTCAATTCGGAAAGATACCCGGATATCCCGGCTCATTACGGGATTTTTTCAAATCCCGCTCTGTTACTCTTTATCGAAGGCCGGGAATACCTCAGAAAGAGTAAATACATTTCGGAGAGCGAACTCAGAGAAAGCATTGACAGGCTGTATTCTATGGCTTTTGAGTGAGGGGGGTTGGTTGATTGGTTAATTGGTGATTGGTAATTTGTGGTAATTTGAGCTAAAGCTCGTAATTCATTGTAATTCATTGTAATTAGATGGCGGGATGAGGTTCCCCTTTAGGGGTTAGGGGTGCGGAAGGAAAGTGGAGATTGGTTGATTGGGGATTGGTTAATTGGTGATTGGTAATTTGTGGTAATTTGAGCTAAAGCTCGTAATTCATTGTAATTCATTGTAATGGGATGGCGGGATGAGGTTCCCCTTCAGGGCATAGCCGTCAAGCTAAAATTTTAATTATCTGATTTTCAGTAAAATATAAAAAAGGCTGGCTGGCCTTAACCAGCCAGCTTATCTCATGGTGCGCCCTCATACCTATTTTTTTTTGTGGCCGGGTAGCTTTTCCT
>JAIPBX010000104.1 GCA_021738485.1 Bacteroidales bacterium
GCATATTCTTCTTTCACCTGGACATACCGTGACATGGTGTTGTGGTACGCCACGACTTCGTCGTGTGAAGCATCCGGCCCCGGCTGATCAAGGTCGTGCATTTTGGTTGCCATCTTGAAGACCGTCTCCGCGGCATGCTTGATGGAGTCGTTTTCATAGACGCCGCACGGGATATCACAGTGTGCTTCCGCGGTATGCGTACGAAATAATTTTTTCATATTCACTTCTCCTCTGCTATAATTTCATCGGGTTTGTAAGCTCTTTTGTATAAGAAAATTAGTGCCCACCGATGAAAGAATAAAGAGGTAATTCCAATAGATTGTGAGAACTGTCGTAATCGTCCGGGTCAGCCGCGGCTATTTCTCTTGTTTTTTCTGGAATCCAAAGATCCGGGATAGAGGGTGATGCGGATTTGTGTACCTTCGCCGGGCACAGAGTCAATAAGTTCCAGTTTCCCCTTATGATATTCCTCGATAATCCGTTTGGTTAACGAAAGCCCGAGCCCCCAGCCGCGCTTTTTCGTGGAATATCCCGGTTTAAAGATATTCTTACGATCGCCGGAATCGGCGATTCCTTTGCCGGTATCAATTACATCAATTGTCAATCTGTTCCCCTCAGGATGATCGCATTTGATCGTGATCGTACCGGTTTTTTTCTCGATGGCGTCGATCCCATTTTTAATGAGGTTTTCCAGCGCCCACGCCATGAGCTCCGGATTCATGGGAAATTCGAAATCCAAATCACAGTCCAGCTGCAACTCTACATTTTTACCGATGCGCGGCAGACGCCGCTCGATATATTCGGTGACGTTGCGGATTATTTCCCCCAAATTCTCTTCCTTGAGATGGGCCTGAGTACTGATTTGGGAAAACCGCGCGGCAATCTGCTCCAGCCGATGGACATCCTGGCGCATACTCGAAGTAATCTCCTTGATTGATTCGTCACCTTTTTGCTCACGCAGCAATTCAATCCACCCCAGCAGCGAGGAAATTGGCGTCCCGAGCTGATGTGCCGTCTCCCGGGCCATCCCCACCCAAATGAGCCGTTGTTCGCTCTTCCGGATGGTTTGGTAGCCCATGTAGCCAATCAGAATAAACAGGGCCACCACCCCAATCTCAATAAATGGAAGCCACTGGAGCTCCCGGATGAGATTCGAATCACCATAGTGGATGTATCCGAGGACAATATCTTCATATGTCAGCGGAATCGGGTCGGTGGATTCATCCATCTGGTGCATTCTTTCTGTGATTTTGTCGATGGCCTCCTGACTGTGATCCGTTGGATCGATTCCGATATTTTTCCACGCTGTCGGTCGGCTGTTCCGCTCATTACTGATGATTATGGGAAAGTTGATCCGCTGGATAATCTGCTCAAAGATGAAGCTGTAGTCCTCGCCTTCGAATTCAGACGCTGCCCGGGCGTACACATCGGCGTAGAAGTTCAGGAACTCCCGGGCGTCATCCCTCATCCGATTCACCAGTGACTGGGTATAGATCAACGCACCCAAAACAATCAGGATGGCGAGAATAAATAAAAAGGCCTTCATGCGGCCGGCGGTGCGGTAGGCTTTCATGGAAGCTTCTTTTCTTACCTGTTAATCGGTGATTGTTCGGTAATATAAAGAAATCCAGCTATGGATTATACTGCTGAATTGCTATAATTGCAGCATGTCGGGCGAAAAACTCAACCACAAACGACTCGTTCGGGGAATTGCTAAAGGAGCCGGGATAGTTTTTTTTAGCATGCTCCTTTCCCGTTTTCTAGGGTTTGTCATCCGTGCAATTATCGGCAGAGTATATGGGCCGGAAGGGTATGGCCATTTACAATCAGCTCTTGCGCTTTTTACAATTTTGTCTACGATTGCGCTCCTGGGATTTTCAACTTCTATACCACGACAAATTGCATATTATCTAAATACAGGCAAGAAAAAAAGCCTCAAAAATATGCTATTTGCCGGTTATTCATTAAGCACCACATTGAGCCTGTTTTTTGGTGTGTTATTAGTTTTATTCAGTGAACCGATTGCCCTTCACTATTTCCACAATAAGGCGATGGCCTCCTTCATTAATTATTTCGGAGTCGGGTTAACATTTTATGTGTGGTTGCAACTTTCGGCAAATGTGTATAGAGGCCTCAAAAAGATGGTTCCATTTTCCCTGATACGCGATGTCGGAAGATTTGCTCTGATTTTATTCTTTTTACTGATTCTTATTTGGCAAAACTTTCCAGTCCGTTATCTTGGACTAGTATATCTTTGCACCTTTTTTCTGATTGGAACCATCAGCACCATTGCTATTTTCTCGACCGAGCCCATTAGAACTACCAGACTTTCGTTCGAACTCCGCGAGGTTAAGGCACTCTTTCGATTCTCTTGGCCATTAGTTGTGGCAGCAATAGTTTATAAAATGCTCTTTAGGGTTGATACCTTAATGATTGCTTACTTTAAGAGCCAAGCAGATGTGGGAATTTACAACGCTGCTGTTCCGATCGGTGAACTATTAACACTCATCATCACTAGTTTTTCCCCATTCCTTTTGCCAGCCATGACAGAAAAGTTTGCGCAAAATGATTACTCAACCTTAGATTCAATTTATTCTATCTCCACTAAGTGGATTTATCTATTAACTGTTCCGTTGTTTTCCTTAATATTTTTTTTTCCGCGGTTTTTTATTCTGGTAGTATTCGGCAAACAATTTGCCGAGGCAACACTCGTTCTCCAGATTATTGCATTGGGTTACCTCTTTTCAGCCTCAGTGGGCCCAGCAAACAATCTGATGGTCGTCATCGGCCGAACAAAACTACATTTAATAAATACCTTGGTTTCCTTATCCGTGAATGTCATACTCAATTTTTTTCTCATTCAAAAATATGGAATCTTTGGTGGCGCAATCGCAACTGCTTTTTCATATTTCCTTTTTAATGCCATTACTCTGACTGAATTGTGGCTATTCTATAAAATCCAACCGTTTTCTATGGTATTTACGAAAATCACCTTGGTTGGGATTGGGTTATCGGGGCTTCTCTCATTGTTATATGAACCCCAGCGTATATGGCTAGGACTTTTAATATTTATAATCTATTTTGTTCTATATATTACCATATTAAAACTTTCTAATGCTTTTGACGAGAACGATGAAATTATTTTCATAGAACTTGAAAAAAAATACGGTCAAGGGTTAGAATTTATTAGAAAATTTTTACGATAGTCCTGATAGGTTGAAAAGAATACAATGCGAATAGGAATGGTTGTCGATAAAATTTTTCCTACTGATGAACGAGTGGAATATGAGGCACGTTCGCTTGCCCAGGATGGCCACCAAGTGAGTATCTTTTCTTATAGTCATCCAGGCAAAGATACTCAGGAAGATTTAGGGTACGCCAAGGTTGTGCGCCTTCCAGTCAATAGGTTTTTCGCAAAAAAATTCAAACAGATTACACCAATTTTACCTGTTTTCTCTATGCTTTGGAGGAAACCCCTTTCCCGGATACTTAAGTCCCAATCGATAGATATCTTCCACGCACATGATTTGTATATGGTGCCAGTTTGTCTTTTCCTTCGGGAGAAAATGGGTGCAAGAATCCCAATAATTGCAGATCTTCATGAAAATTATCCAGCAGCACTAGATGTTTATGATTTTGCAAATACTTTCCCGGGGAGTATAGTTATTGATAAATCTTCCTGGAAGAAGAAAGAACTGGAGTGGCTGAGGAAAACAAAAAAAATTATTGTGGTTATTGAAGAATCAAAACAATACTATATTCAAAGGGGGATACCTTCTCACAAAATTCACATCGTACCTAACTATGTTAACTTGCAGCGCTTTCATTTGCCCCAAGAAAAATTGCAGACTTCCAGAACCGACAACTTATCAACACGAGAGACTACCAATTTCTTATATATCGGAGCAATTAATTATCATCGCGGACTACAAGAAATAATAAACGCATTGGCTCAACCGAAATTAAAAGGACTCAAACTAAAACTTTGGATTGTGGGTGACGGAAGCTATTTAGACCATTTGCAATTCTTAACAAATGAACTTCACCTGGAGAATGTGTATTTCTTTGGACGAAAACCCCATACTGAATTGCCTAAATATATTCAGGATAGTGATATCTGTTTAATCCCTCATATCAAATCACTCCATACCGATACGACTATTCCACATAAACTGACCCAATACATGGCATTTAAAAAACCCGTTTTGGCTTCCAATTGCACTCCGATTAAAAGAATAATCCAGCAGGTAAAATCCGGATATACATATAAGTCTGGAGATATAGAGCATCTTGTTAACCAAATATTGCTATTGATTTCAAAAAGGCAAGAATGGCCGGTTATGGGAAAACGTGCATACGATGCTGTACAGAATTCTTTTAACTGGGGGGTTTCATCAACAAATCTGACTGAAATGTATAAGACTATATCCCACAATTATGAGTGAACGAACTTTTTACAACGAAAAGCAAGTCAGAGAAGAACACCATCTCAATAAGCACACCCAAGAGAAATTAGATCTTCTAAATAAATGGATTAAGGAATGTGATCCGAACACACTTCTTGATGTAGGGTGCGGTAATGGAGTTCTGACCAACAATTTCGTGGTCAATAATGGTGCACTATGTGGACTTGATTTTAGTCTTTCTTCATTACAAGAACTCGAAATGCCTGCAATATGTGGTGATATTACCCACCTACCAATTCGGCGAAATCATATAGATCTAGTGATTTGTAGTGAGGTTCTTGAACATTTGAATGATACCCAGCTACAGGATGCTGTTTTTCAGCTACAATCTCTGAATGCACCACATATAATCATTACAGTACCGAATGATGAGACCTTAGGAAAAAATAGCATCAAGTGTAAAAATTGCGGATTAATTTTTAATGTGTCTCATCATTTTCAGCGATTTGATCATAAAAAACTAGATTATCTCTTCCCTGATTACCGTCTGGCTAGATACAAAACCTGCGGGAGGTTAGTCCGATCTTATGTAAAGCCATTGCTTAGGATTCGACAAAACCTCGGTAATAGGTGGACTTACTTCAGCAAGCAGCGATATACACAATGCCCCAATTGTCAAACAGATCAAATAGCCCTCTACAAACCCAATCTGATTTCATTATTTACAGATGCATTTAATGCTGTTGTGACGCAAAAAAAACCTTACTGGCTTTGTGCAATATTCAAAAGAAAATAGTTAAAATCTCTGCTGCAATAATGATTCTGCCATTTCCAATTCACTGAATGTCATTGGTCTATGCAGTTTCATTTTTTCCGTTTGGGGCGTAGGATAAATCTCACCATTTTCCATCGCATAGAGTACTGACAACAATAATTTAGGAATTAGTTTATTCATTCGTCTCTGGAGCAGTCCTATTGTGTCACCTTTTTTTACCTTCATTGGATAGAATTCCAGAATTGGTCCGCTATCCACCCCTTCATCCAGTATATAAGCTGTCAAACCAATAGGATCACCTTCTAAGATGGACCATGGTAAGGAGTCTAATCCTCTGTGTTTTGGTAAAAATCCGGGATGCACATTAATAATTGAGAGAACATCCATTGAAAGCAATGGATCTTTGATAAGCCACTGACTCGACATGAGGAGAGCGTATTTTATCTGATATTTTTGCAAATATTTTTTTGATAAACTGGATGAATGACGTTTAACTTTTTTAACAGGTATACCCCGCTTACGGGCTTGATATTCTATGGAAAATTTGCGAAACAATGGTATGTGAACTATCTGATTTTTCACCATATCCTGGAGGTAAGTGGGGATGAAGTCCCAAAAAAATCTAGCAGTTCTTCTGTACCATGCATATTTTCGAAATTTCCGGTTATACTTATCATGATTGTGCCGAAATTGCCGTTCGCGTTCTGTGTAATGCTTCCTTTGACCGGTTTCAATTATAATCAACGATATTTTTTCGTTAAATTTCTCAAAATATTTTAAAGTCCGCAAAGACTGCTCGCAAATTGGGGTACTCAACAATGCCACTTTCATTTTTTTATTTCCTAGTTCTTGAAAGAAATTAGTTCTTCAGCGTTTGACGCAAAAATCCTTTTCAGCTTGTATGAAGGTAGTCCCAAGTTCATTATATATTCTTCCAATCCAATAAAAAAATTGTCTGTTCCAAATAGTATTTTTTTATAAAACTTTTCCATAAAAAGTTTGGCGAATTTTGTATCTCTTGTTAACGCGTTATAGCCACTTTTACCAGAAATATCAGCATGCAAATTATCGTAACTTTCCATTAATCTCCAAATGCGACCCTTCTTTTTAATATGCCCCCGGTCAAAATTCAAATCCATATCAAAACTATGGGCAATATTTCGCCAGAAATAGGGGCCATGTCCAATAAAATCTATGGTTGGAAATTTAGTTAACTGTTGCTCTAATGATTCAAAGTCCAGCATATATCCTGGAAATTGTACCAAATTTTCAGATAAACGCCTTTTTAGAAATGTAACTTTATTCATCAACATAAAGAGAAACTTACGAGGGATCCCATTCAGCCCTTCATTCATTAATTCATCCAACACATATTCAAGTGGATTATTGCTCTTTGGGATATAATAAGATTTCATTCCCTGCATATGAAATAAAATAGGAAGTTTGTGCTTTTGAAGTAATAAGAGAAGCGATTCTATTTCAGTTGAATCCCATCTTAGAGGCACTTTTACTTCACCATAACCTCGAATTCCTCTCTCGATGTATATTTCAATCTGATCACTCAGGTCATTACGCCTCGGATCTGGAGCATACAGGGGTATTATTCGTTCTGGATATTTCTCATATGCTTCCATCACATTTTCAATGGGTAAGTCTTTATAGTATTTAGGGATTACTGGATTTAGTTCTTCCCAACTCATTAGCCAGCATCTGTCAATTCCATTAGTATCAAGGTATTGTATAATATCCTCAACTGTAAACCCATTAAAATTAACATGCATGTGAGCATCAATTTTTAACATTTTCAAATGAATCTCTATTAGTGAAATTTAAATGTTTTTTTTGATATAATTTCCTTTACAATTCTCAATCAGGATTCATAGCACTAGCTTTATCAATTCAAACACTTCCACCAAATCCCGCTTGTTCTGCATACCACGGCTTCTGGCAATGGCACGAAAAAATTCCGGATCACTGTACGGGCGAAACCCCTGGGATTTGTAGCAACTCAGAGCCTCCGTTTTTTGCTCCAAATATTTTTCGTTCAATCCAACGACTGCCTGATTTTGAAAACTCAAATTATTCCAGGGAAGCTCATAGCCCCAAAGCGAAGAGAATCTGAACGCCCGGATACTCTCCTTCGAAATCACTTCATGATCCTGATGGACATCATCCGTGGAAGGAGTCAAAACCAGATCTGGCTGCAGGTCCTTTTTCAATTGTACCAAGTCTTCCAGGATATCCTGGCGGTGTTCCGGAAAGCGACGCACTGGATAATTGAAGATATGCCGGTTCTTTTGGGGAATGCCGAGAACATCTGCCGAAGCATGCATTTCGTGCAATAGCACATCATCAGGGAATCCTTCGGGGACTGATTCCTGACAAAGTGAAAATATTGCCGTATGTACCTCTGCTCCCTGTTCCAGGAGCCTAGATAAAGTTCCACCGCAGCCGAATTCGATATCGTCAGTATGCGGCGATAACGCAAGAACCTTCGTAAAGGGTAGAGTTTTCATGCTGTATTCATTTCCTCTGGTCTCAATGATTTATCTCGGGCAATTGATGCAGTTAATCCCCGCTCTCGAAGAAAATTGTAAGTAGGCTCAAATTCTTTCTCCAAAGCCATTCTAGTTTCGGGTGAAATCGGTTCCTTTCGGGCTGTTCCAAGCACCCGGAGCAACGAATTCTTGGCCCATCGCATAAATTGGCTTTGGAGTAGCCACTTGTAGAGTCCCGGGAAATATACTTTTACTGGTCGAATCGTCAGCCGGTAGACGAGCCGAAACCACCTGTTTCCTGTTGCGTTTTCCGATCTGCTGCGTTCACCGGGAAACTGAATTATCTGAAGCCCCAGAAATCTCTGGACTTCTTCCCAAACCTTTTTCTCATCCGCTTTGGCTTCCTCGAGACTGACGAGCAAAACCTGCTCACTGCCAAATATTTCTTCGAATACCGGAAGCGTTTTCTCGTAATGGCTGTCCGAAATGAGGTGATTTTCTACTTCGACCGCTTCCTCTACCTTCTTATTCTCCGCAACCAGGTTGAGCTGCTTATGGTAATAGAACTGCGAATGTAATCTTTGAATCGGATCCCGGACGATCGTCAAAATTTTTGCCTCCGGGCAATATTCATGGATATTTCGTGCCGTCCCCTCATCCCGATAATATGTTGGTGTTGCCTCACCATAGAATTTGTATTCAGTGCTAAAATCAAAGTTACGATGATACTTTTTCAGATTTTCCGGGTATTCGGAGCCAAAATAGTACAACTCCTTCACTTCGGACATAAAAATATCCGGATGTTCATTCAGCAGGTAATATAACCAACTGGAACCAGCTTTATTCACTCCGATGACAAACAGATTCACTTTGGGGTTCTGGGAATCCATCTTACGCCTCCACCGATTCGGCAAACCACTGTTGCACCTTATCGATCACGGAAGACAGCCCGGAGTTGACAAAAATAAAATCCTGTACCGCCCAGTCCGGATTGTACTGTACATGCATCCGTTTTCTATAGGAGGAGTTAAAAAATGTCAAATTGGTGCGGTTGGAATCAACTGTTACAGTTTGCTCATCATTCCAGTGACTGGTCTGGAGCCATTCCAGGTCCCGGACCGCCTCAGATTTTCCGGGAAGTCCCGCAAAACGAAACTCTCTCATACCGGCAGCATCCTGCTGAACAACTCGTCCGCCTGCCGTATCCGTGGCGAGGTACCCTGAGTGATACGGCATACCCCCATGCGGCTTTTCAAGCCCGGAAATGATTGTCTCCATTTTGCCTGTAGATTTATCGATCCGGCGAACCTCGCCAAAATGAAAAAACGTAGCAACCACAGAATCCGATCTTTCATATTCTGCCGAGTTCATAAAAGCGGCCCGCATGGCAGTCGGCAATTTTTCTTCCCCGGGATTTCGTATTAGCAGAACGTTCTTTCCCTGAGATTTCAGTTGGTCCGCTTCGTTTGGATCCCTGGTGAGAAAATGCGATTCACCGGTTTCGGGATTTTCCCCCTGCTGCAACCCGTGCTCCCAGGCCACCCACTCCCACACGCATTCGCCGGTTTCCACATCGAACTCAAGCAGCGTATCTACCCCGGAGGAGGCAACCAACAGCCGGTCGGCATTCGTATTAAACTTCACCGTATGAATATACGACAGCCACGGATGGTTTATTATTGTCGGTTTCTCCGTATCCCCGGAGAAAATGTAAATTTCATCTTCTGAAGAAAACGCAACCTTGCCACTTCGCACATCAATGCCGCGGGCCTCGGTGTATTTTCCGATGATCTTCCGGGAGATAATTTGCCCGTCTTCGATATTGACGGAGACCAGTCCGCCTATGGCTGGCTCACGTCGCTCAACGCTCCCGCTTT
>JAIPBX010000105.1 GCA_021738485.1 Bacteroidales bacterium
ATATGACTTCCGGTCCGGCATCGATAATTTTCTGCAGATTTTCCTGCTTCCCGTTGAGGTCGGGGATAAGCAATTCCATGGTGGTTTCGGGGTTATATTCCCTGACCGTTTTGATGGTTCTGGCCCAGAAAGCCGCGCCGCCATCTCTCAGGTCATCGCGGGCTACAGAGGTAATGACGGCGTGTTTCAGTTCCAGCGTTTGGATGGTTTCGGCCAGGCGCCTGGGCTCTTTCCAGTCGACTGCATCGGGAAGCACATTCGTAACCCCACAAAAGCGGCAGTTGCGGGTACATTTCTCTCCCAGGATCATAAAGGAAGCAGTGCCCGCACTCCAGCATTCGCCCCTGTTTGGGCAATTGCCGCTGGTACATATGGTATTCAGGTTATATTCTTCTATCAGGCGTTTTACCCGTGAGTATTCCTTGCCCTGGGGCAAAGGGGCTTTCAGCCAATCGGGTAAACGCCGCTTTTTCTTTGCTTGCGCTTGTTGGCTCATATTTCCTACTTTTAAATTAATTAAGACCAAATCTAAATAATTAGATAGAAATAAGGAAATATTTTTTGGTAAGAATTGCGATTTTGTACTTGTATGGAGCTTCTTCCGAGACCTTTCATCTTTTCCCATCCCACTTAGCCAGCACAAAAAGTTGGAAGATCAGGACTATAACCTGCCAGCTCTTGGCAAGGGCTAGGAGAGAAAAAGTATTTTTTGGTAGTTTTTAGTTGTTTTGGTGGAGCAGCCAGAGGCTGTAAGAATGTAAGGTCAAAGCGAAGACGCTTTGACCAACGCTGGTCTTTCCCTGCAAAAACCTGCCGGAGTCCGCAGAAATTGACCCGGCAGAGTTGACCATATTTAAAGACCTTCAATCTGCAGCCGTCCCGCTGACCGGCACAAAAAGCTGGAAGGGCAATCATGCACTCATTCATCCATTCATTCACTCATCCATCCATCCATTCATCCATACATACAACCATGCAATCATTCTTACCAGACTTTCCATCTTCCCCCTCCTGCAAAATCAACGCAAACAGCCGAAAGGTCAATTCGATAACCTGCCGGCTCTTAAAACGGACTATGGGTTATGAAAATCGTAAGAAAAAAGTTTTGCCTTTTGGCTGACCGAGGAGCGGTTACATTCCTTGCTGTTTCTTATACTCTTTCCATTTCATCTCTTTATGAAGATCCTGGCCTATGAATTTGAGGACGGGCATCAGCTGTTTCTTTTTCATATAGCCTTTTAAAACAGTCAAACCGTTGTTGTTACCATCCAGCAACACATAGGAAGGGTAGGAGAGCTTGTTTCTCAGCAGGGCAGAAGCCAGTTGATGGGCATGGCGCCTTTTGTCAGGTTTGGTGTTTTTGTACACTTTTCCGTTAAACTCAACAGGCTTAGCACTTTCGGCATCAAACTTAACCGGGTAGAAATATTTGTTCATTACTTCCACGACCTCAGGCTCCCGGAAAGTAGTCTTGTCCATCTTTTTACACCAACCACACCAGTCGGTGTAAACATCGACAAAAATCTTTTTAGGATTCTCTTTATTTTTTTCCAAAGCCTCGGAGATGCTCATCCAGTTAATTTTTTCCTTATTACTGCCTTCAGAATTCCCATTTTGGGAAAAACTTGTGACAGTGAAGAAAAATAAGGCTAATGTGATTATAATATTTTTCATAACTAAAAAATGTCTTTCATTTGTTGTTTCAATTCTTTTTCTTTGAGTGTCTGGCGTTTGTCGTGCACATTTTTTCCTTTGGCCAGGGCAATTTCAACTTTGGCCAGTCCTTTTTCGCTGATAAACATGCGCAGGGGAACGATGGCATGACCTCGTATCTTCACCTGCGAATGCAGTTTTTTCAGCTCTTTTTTATTCAAAAGCAACTTTCGGTCTCTTTTAGGGTCATGGTTTTGAAAAGAGGCAAATTTGTACTCGGCTATATGCATGCTTTTGATATACAATTCACCCTGTTTGAAATAACAGTAGGCTTCTTTAAGGCTGGCCTTTCCGGCTCTGATCGACTTTATTTCCGTCCCATTTAACACAATGCCTGCCGTGAAGCGCTCAAGAATATAAAACTCGTGATGCGCTTTCTTGTTTTTTATTTCAATATTTGTTTTTTCCGTTTGTCCCATTGTAAATGCAAATATAATAATTCAGATGAACGTATGCGCATATTCACATAAAGCTTGCTGATTGGTTAGTTCAGAAATAAAGCCAAATGATTACCCCATACCATAGGATTCCGTTACCTTTGCCGCAAAAATGGAAACGATATGGATAAACTGAGTTATGGCCTGGGCGTAAGCGTTGGGGCAAATCTGAAACAACAAGGCTTCAACCCCGAAATTGTAGATGATTTTGTCGAGGGATTGCGTGATTATTTTGAAGGCAGGCAATTAAAAGTAGAGGAGAAGGAAGTCAACCGCATTGTGACCGAATATTTCGAGCAAATGCAGAAGCAGAGTCGCCAGGAAAAACAGGAGGCTCAAAAGAAGTTTTTTGAACAAAATGCCCTGAAAGAAGAGGTGCAGGAAGAGCCGAGTGGGTTGCAGTATGAAATCCTGAATGAAGGGGAGGGGCAAAGCCCGAAAAGCGAAAGTACGGTAAAAGTTCACTACCACGGAACATTCCTTGACGGGCGTGTATTCGATAGTTCGATACAAAGGGGAAAACCTGTTACTTTCCCTTTAAATGGAGTGATTAAAGGCTGGAAGGAAGCCCTTCTGAAAATGAAGCCCGGTTCGAAATGGAAGCTTTATGTGCCTTCAAAACTGGCCTATGGCGAACAAGGAGCGGGTAATGCTATACCCCCGGATACACCGCTTATCTTTGAGGTGGAGCTTCTGGAGGTAGTACAATGATCAGGAACGAAAGATTCGCTTTTCTTATAGAATTTTGAATTTTAAATATTTTCCAATGTATTAATGGCTTTCTTCGTGAATCTTTGTTTCGTGGTGCCTTAATGGCCTTCTTGAAGGACAGCCACGAAGACACGAAGACTCAAAGATACACAAAGTTTTAAATTATTTGATAAAAGTTTACTGAAAATCAACAGCTTACAATTTAAAATTTTAAGTGCGAAACTTTAGTTATTCACATCATTATGGGTTAGCCTATCCCTGCAGCTTTTAATCACTGATTCCCGGCATTTCTCTGTTAATGATATTTTCTGTCTTTTCCAGGATTTGCCGGGCATCGTTTTTATTATATATAGATTGAAGGGCGGGAAACATTTTCATTTTATCGAAGTATTTTCCGCTCACACTGTCAAGCTCAGGTGAGGAGGCTGCATATATGACGGGTTTTGCCCCTTTGGAAGGTTTCCTGACCAGTAGCTTTAATATTTGATTGATAAAAGCAGGCAGTTCCCTGAAAACATGTGTGGCAACAACACCCGGATGCACAGCGTTCACGGTAATATTTTTATCTTCCAGGATATCGGCCAGGTAATAGGTGAAATAGATCAGTAGCAATTTTGTATCGGCATAAGCTTGAAGGCCATTGAATTTTCCTTCCGGGTTGAAGCTTTCAAAATCGGTCTTGCCGTTTTTGTATAACCCGGAAGTAACATTGATGATTCGGGCCGGAGAGTTTTGCTTAAGAAGAGGCAATAATAACCTGGTGAGGTAAAAAGGGGCAAGGTAGTTAACAGCTAGGGTCATTTCCAGGCCTTCGGGTGATTTTTCGAAGTTGCGCTTGTATACCCCGGCGTTGTTGATAATCCTATCTAACCGGTTGTAGTGAGTTTTGATTTGCTGAACGGCTTTCTCAATAGAATCCAATGATGAGAGATCGGCGAAAATCATGTCGATGTTTTCGCTACCCGACTTATCCCTGATTTCCTTTAAAGCATTCCTGGATTTTTCACTATCCCGCACGAGGAGGATAAGGTGGTAGCCTTTTTTGGCTAACTGTACAGCCGTTTCTTTCCCTATGCCTGAATTGCTTCCTGTGATAAGGCAAGTTTTTGAAGTTGTTTCCATAATAGTTTTTATTTGAGTTAACAAATGAAAGGGGAATCAGGTTGATTTTGATATGGAATTGATGACTAAGGCTGTTTTTGTAAATGATTCTATCTCAATTTTAAATCTTTTCCAATTCCTAATTTTAGGTACGAAACCTTAGTTCATTAGATTGGATTTAGAGAGATAAAAAGTTATTTTTATCCTTTTGGAAAATTGTTTCGGAGGTAGATTATGAACAAAGTAAGTATCCGATTTTATGAAGAGCTGAATGATTTTCTGCCGGAATGCCGGTATAAACAATGGCTGGAATATGCGTTTACCTGGAAAGATACGGTGCGCAATGCCGTGGAATCTTTCGGCATACCACACACCGAAGTGGATTTGATACTGGTAAACGGGGAATCGGCAGGATTTGAGAAAGAATTGAAGGATGGGGATACGGTTTCCGTTTATCCGGTTTTTGAAAGCATTGACATATCCGAAACTACGCAACTTCGGCCGGAAGGCTTACGCGATCCGGCCTTTATTCTGGATGTACATCTCGGCAAACTCACCGGATACCTCCGGATGCTGGGCTTTGACTGTTTGTATCGCAACAACCTGGAGGATAATGAGATTATCCGTCTTGCTTCCGAAGAGCAAAGAATTATCCTGACCCGCGATAAAGGAATCCTGCGAAACAAAAAGGTAACTCACGGCTATTTCCTGCGCTCGGATAATCCGAAAGAACAAGTGAAAGAAATCCTCCGGCGCTTCGATCTGAAAGAGAAAATCCGGCCTTTCACCCGCTGTATGAACTGCAATGGTATCCTGGAAAGGATAACCAAGGAAAAGATTATGGATATTCTTGAAGAAAACACAAAAAAATATTACGATGAATTTTATCGCTGTGAAGCTTGTGAAAACATTTACTGGAAAGGTGCCCATTACCGGGAGATGGTTAAATGGGTTGAAGAGTTAGAGCGATCCTGATGTTGTGAATGTTTTAAATTTTTTGATAGAATATTATTGAAAATCAATTGTTTACCATTTCAAATTTTAAGTGCGAAACTTTAGTTAAAATGGGTTCATGTAAGAGTTTTGCCGGAATGGGCTTGAGTAACGGCGGTTATAAGGATCAAACGGGCTGGCCCCTTTCCGGTAGTTAAACTGAGCATCTATTTTAGCATTTTCGGAAATTTTGTATTCCATGCGCATGCTCATACCATACGCATCAAAGTTGAACGCCTGGGGATGTACATGCTGCTGCATCTGATTTTGCGCATTAAGCTTTTTATAGGCGCTGCCGCTGATTCTGAAATTCTCCGAAAACTGGTAAGTTCCTGAGGCAAAAGCGTAGGCATTCGTGAAGTTGGAATTGGCGGTACCTCCGGGAGTTAGCTGTGCGTAAGAATCCGGCATACCCGACATCTGTGTATTCATCATTAACACCCCGGTTTGAACCTCAAGCTTGTCTGAAGGATTCATACGGAGGCGTGGAAAAGCATAGCTGGTAAAACTCGAGGCTCCGTTTCCAAGCCCCGAAAATGAGGTGCCTACCGACATATCAAAATCTGTGTTTAGGTTGTATGCCGGTTGATTTATTGAACTACCCAATTGTCCGAATCCAAACACCGGTAATAAAAGTATCAGTAATATTGCCAGTTTTCTCATAGCATCCCTCGTTTTATTTTCCTTACAAATTTAATAAAAACAATCATCTGCAAAATTAAATTCTTGTTCTGTTTAACAATTATTAAGTCAAAATGATGGAAGCAAAAAAACCGGCTGCAAAAATGCAGCCGGTCCGATTAATAAAAACCTTAAATATTATAAGTAAAGTTTAAGCTTTCTTATTTAACTACAATCTTATTTGTCATCACTTGGTTGCTTTCCGTTTCCACCTGGATCAAATACACGCCTTTTTCAAGATTCGATGTATTAACACGGAAGCTGTCCGTTCCGACTTTGGCACTATGAACTACCTGCCCTACATTATTGAGTACTTTCACGTTATTGATTCTTTCGTTGGCTTTAACGTTGAAGTAATCGGTAGCGGGGTTAGGATAGGTCATAACACCTACTTTTTCCTGGTCATCTATGCCGGTTGCAACATCTAGGGTTACAGAAACTACCGTATACTGATTGTCCGGGTCATTGGAGCCTACGTGCACCTCACCTTCATAGATGCCGGGTTCCAGTCCTTCGGTAGTAAAGTCTATCATGATTTCTTCACTATTGCCTGGCTCGATAGATCCGGATTGCGGTGAAACCGACATCCATGTAGGAATACCATCGCCTACAAGTTCTACGATGACACCCCAGTTGCTTTCAATTGTAAGTTGTGACCAGCCCGGACCTGTTGAAGACCAGTTAACACCGTCAATTTGCGGACCGTCATCTGAACCAAGCGGATAAATACCTTCACCCGGGTCAGTTGTTTCATAACCTGCCCAGAGGTCTTTTCCGGTAATGTAGATATCCTCGTCAACTGAAATTTCCTCCTGGGTATCTTCATTGGCTGTATAGTCTGACTCATATAGAAGTTCACCCGGACCAGGCGTTGTAAATTCACCGCGATCCCAGATTTTCATTGTAGATGCATTGTCCATTGGAGGATCCATATGATAGATGATCACTTTATCTATCATCATACCAATATAATCGGATACATCTTCTGGTCGGAATTTGGCACCCACACGAACTTCAGTTTCACTGGAATAACCTACACCTGATGCCAAATCGCTTTGTACGTGGGTAAGTGTACCGTCCCTGCTTTCCGGGTTAAAAGAAATACCGTTTTCAGCCTCAGCCTGGCTTACTTCAGGTTTGTTATGACCTTTATGATTCAATTGAACACGCTGAGTAGTTTCTTCTTCTTTCGAAGCTGCTTTCTTGTTACCATCCATAGGGTAAACCGGGTAAGTTTCAAACTCAAGAGTTTGTTCCCCGTTATTTTCTACTGTAAAGAACTCAGCCTCTTGACCGTCGGTGCTTATAGAAAGAGGACTAACCCCTACTGACGGAGGTAATAAACCTGTAGAAGCTATCCAGTATTCAAAATCATCCACATAATATTTAGGATCTGCCGGATCCTCGGCCGCAGAGTAAAAATTAACTACATCAAGTTTCGGATTATCAACATCTGTACCATCCGGCTCCTGGGAGTATTCCCATGAGTGAACTTCTTCGCCGTTGATATACATGGTAGCCATATCCTCATCCAAATCGACATGATTTTCAATATAGAACCATTCATCCTGAGGATAAGTCAGATCAATTTCCTGACCATCTGCTGACAGATAGCCTGTTCCGTCATCTGAGAAATATACCTCCATTGCCCATGTAGAGCCAAATTCATGCTCCAGATTGTAGTATCCGCCGAAACCGGATTCCATATAAAACCAGAAGTTTACATCATAAACACCACTGGTTTCTCCTCCTAAATCATAGACCATATCGTTGGCATCTGTTACCAGCATAGACTGTGTGCCATTATGCGCATAGTCATCAGACACTAAAGCATCTTCACTTGATCCGGGATCATCACTCCATGTTGTCCATTCATCAGATTGTTCTGCAACCCCGGTTCCGACTTCGTAAGGCGGTTCAAAACCATCGCCAAATACCAGATCGCCTTCCAAATAATTAAAATCATCTACATAGTATTTAGGGTCAGCAGGGTCTTCAGCTGCCGCATAAAAGTTGACCACATCCAGCATTGGGTTATCAACGGTATTATCTTCGCCTTCCAGGAGGGAATATTGCCATGTGTGGATTTCTTCACCGTTAACCACTAGTGTGGCCTCATCGGCGTCCAAATCAATATAATTTTCAATCTTGAACCATTGATCTTGTGGATAAGTCAAATCATACTGCTGTCCGCCCACTTCGAGGTAACCGGTGCCATCATCGTTGAAAAACACGGCAAAAGCCCATTCTGAACCAAAGGTGTGCTGGAAGTTATAATATCCGCCATAGCCGGACTCCATATAATACCAGAAATTGATATTATATACACCGCTGGTCTCTTGGCCCAATAGGTTCACCATGTCATTATCGCCAGTTACGAGCATGGATTTTGACCCACTATTGGCATAGTCGTCGGAGATGATAGCATCTTCCGCACCACCTGAGCCACCGCTCCAGGTTTCCCAGTCGTCGGTTTGGGTGGCTACACCGTCACCAACTGTATACGATTCGAAGTCATCTTCGAAAATCGTATTTTGTGCCGTTACGCCTAATACAAAGGTAATTAGCGTAGTTAAAAGTAATAATTTTTTCATAATGTTAGAAATTTTGGTTATTAAAATTAGGTTTAAATTCGTCTATTATTCTAATTGTTTTCAAATATAATAATATCTGAGAAAGAATAAAATTTTTTTGGGGTATAATGTCGAATAATGTTTTTTTTCTTTGATAAAGAAATGGGAAATATTTCTGGGAAATCCGCTATAATTATGAAAATATGCACGTTGTGCCCGGATAAGCCATTTTTGTTTTCGGTCCAAATATACTATCCTAAACTAAGCTAATAACCTTTAGTAGATTCGCAGCATCGGCCGTGCCTGCGGCACTTCATAATAAACCGCTATCCTTTGTTGAGTCTGTCCAAAAACCGTCCGGAAGGATATTCAGCTATTTTACCCTTAAATTCCCTAAAGGGAAGTTGCTGAATTTCATTATGTTTTAATTTGTATTTGTGTGTATCGAATTAGTTCAGCGATGAATTTTTTTTGGACAGCCTCTGTATTATTATTTCATCATTAATAGAACCCTTTTGGAGAGCCCCATAATGTCGAGCCTACGGCCTTTGGGGGTTTTGGGTTTTCTGATTGGGCTACCCTAATAGCATGATTATGGCACTTAAGAAAATAAATTGTATTTTTATGATAACTTAATATTAAATTACTGAAAGTGAATGAAACGAATAAAGAAACCGTTATGAACACAATAGAAATAGATATTTTAAACGAAAAGGCCTTAATGCTTTTACAAGACCTGGAGCAATTGAAACTTATTAGGATTCGGAGGGGGGAGCCTCAGCAGAAAAAAGTTCCCAGCATGAAGGAATACAAGGGCGCTATGGAAAAGCAGTCACTAAAAGAAATTGACAATCAACTCAACGAGTTACGAAATTCATGGGAATAAAGCACAAAATCAAACTCCCCGACGCCATTATTGCCGCCACATCGCTTGTCTACGACCTTACTCTGATTACCCGCAACAGTACTGATTTTAAGAACATTGACGAATTGCGGCTGATAAACCCATGGGATTTTGAAATGCCAAGGGAAGCGCTAATAATGCCGAGCCTGCGGCTCTTTGTTTAGATCTTTCCGCTATGAGCTACCATAATGTCGTGCCTGTGGCACTTGATACCCATCCGCTATTTCCGTATCCCCGTTCTTTCATCCTGGTCTCTAACATCCCCATTCTGCGCTGTTGTTTCGATGCATATACAAGCATCACAAATTAACATGAACAGTAATTTCCGTTACTTGATTCCGGTGAATATAGTAGTTGTTGGAAGGATATGCATAGTTATCCTCATCATAGTACACAAACACGGTATACGCATTATAATGGATGATATTGGTC
>JAIPBX010000106.1 GCA_021738485.1 Bacteroidales bacterium
AAGAATACGGCCAGCCTTTGGATATAGCGGGTTGATTGTATTGCAAGGACGTATTTTTAAAAGTTTACTCATCGTTAAAACAGGCCTGGATTTTTTGTAAGATGTTTGGAAGGTCGGTGAGTTCTTTGTTTTTAATCCGTATAACCCTGATACCTTTTGATTCCAAAATTTCATCTCTTTGTCTGTCTTTTCCTTTTCGTCTTATGTGAATTCCTCCATCTAATTCAACAGCAAGCTTTTCTTCAGAACAATAAAAGTCAGGGATATAAAAGAAGATTTCATTTCCAATGATATCATGGAATATAGGATGCTGGCGCAGGAACCTTCTTCCGCAGAGCTGTTTTTTCTCAAAAATTTCCATAACTCCTTTTCGCTTGGAGTTGGATTGTTTCTTAATTTCCGGGCTAAATTTTTTATTTCCTGGTATCTCATGGATTACATAAAGGATAATAATCAAGTAAAGTAAAAGTAATTAAAAAGATTCTTTTTTGAAAGGTCATTTTTTAACCAGAATCACTGAGAAGTTTTTAAAGCCTTCACTCTTCAAGTCTCCCCTGCTTGCAGGGGAGATTTAGAGGGGTATACATTTCGTGTCGGGATATTCCAAAAAAAAAGTTTATTCAGGATAGCACGGTAATAAATACAACGCCTGCAATCATAATGAAAACACCCAAAAGGCGTTCGCGTAATCCTTTTTCTTTGAAAAACACAGAGCCAAAAATGACACTGAAAGCGGCGCTGGTTCTCTTTATGCTGATAACATAAGCCACCAGGGTGAGGCTTACGGCTATCATTTGGAAAACAATCATCACTCCGTGAATAAGGCCTATCCCCGAAAGGGTTTTAAAGTTTTTTCTGATTTGGCGCTTTTTATCTCTGGAGAATATCATGACCACCGGGATAAACCCTAGCGTTATGAAAGCATTTACGCTGGCGGCCCAAAAAAATACGGATGAATTTTGGATTCCTATTTTGTCAAAATTTGAGGTGATGCTCCAGATAAAAGCCACCAGAAGCATGATTCTTGGTCCTTTCTCTTTTACGAGAGCTTTAAAAGGAGCGAGGTAGCCCTTTTTCTTCTCCCGGAAGTTGAGAATATAGGAGCCGGAGACTATCAGCACGATACCGATAATTCCAAAAATATCGGGAAACTCGCCGATGATAATAGGGGAGGTGAGGAGCATAAAGAGCGGCGTAAATGTTGTCATGGGGATGGTGATGGATAAATCTGATAGCTTAATAGCTTTCATGTACAGCAGGTTGGTCAGCACGTTCATTACGCCTCCTACCAAAAGGGCTATCCAAAAATTCGGACCTATTTCAGGGATTTCCGTAAAAAGCAGTAATACGCCAATAAAGGGGAGAGCAAAAAGAAACATCGACCAGGCCACGAGGTATTCATCGATGTTTTTTAACCCCAGCTTGCCAGCCACATCGGTAAAGGAGCGAAAAAGAGCGGTGAGTATGGCAAAAGCAATCCATCCCATTGGCTACGAATGGTTTGCTCTCACTGGATATTGGATTTCATTTTTCAGGAATTGTCCCGTATAGTTGTTTTTGAGGGAGGCAATATATTCCGGGGTGCCCTGGGCTATGATTTGACCGCCCCGCTCGCCGCCTTCAGGCCCAATATCAATGATATGGTCGGCTACTTTTACAACTTCCATATTATGCTCTATGATAAGTACGGTATTGCCCCGGTCGACCAGCTTTTGCAGCACATCCAACAAGACCTTCACATCATCAAAATGAAGTCCTGTCGTTGGCTCGTCAAGGATATAAAGGGTTTTTCCTGATTCTTTTTTTGAAAGCTCGGTCGAGAGCTTCACGCGTTGGGCTTCTCCCCCGGATAGATTTGTGGATTGTTGGCCGAGTGTGACGTATCCCAATCCTACTTCCTGGAGGGTTTTTAACTTTTGTTGAATGGAAGGGATGTTTTCAAAAAACTCAACCGCCTGGTTAATGGTCATGTTGAGGACGTCATTGATAGATTTGCCTTTGTAGCGTACTTCAAGGGTTTCACGGTTATAGCGTTTACCATAACACTCTTCGCATTGCACATGAACATCAGGAAGGAAATTCATCTCTATGACTTTTACTCCGGCGCCTTTGCATGTTTCACAGCGTCCGCCCTTTACATTGAAAGAAAAGCGCCCCGGTTTGTAACCACGGATTTTTGCTTCGGGGAGGGAAGAAAAAAGCTTGCGGATATCATCAAACACACCGGTGTAGGTCGCCGGATTGGATCGGGGCGTACGGCCGATGGGTGTTTGATCAATATCAATGACTTTATCGAGATAATTCAGTCCTTTTATGTCTCCATAAGGTAAGGGCTTTTTGTCCGATCGGAAAAAATACTGGCTAAGCAACGGATATAAAGTTTCATTGATAAGGGTCGATTTGCCGCTGCCTGATACGCCTGTCATGCAAATAAGCTGCCCCAGCGGTAAGGTGAGATCTACCTCTTTTAAGTTATGTCCTGAGGCGCCTGTAAGTTTAATGGCTTTCCCGTTAGACTCTCGGCGTGTTTGGGGCACCTCTATGGCTTTTTGTCCGTTGAGGTATTTACAGGTTAATGTGTCGCAGTGATGCATTTTGGCGGGGCTGCCCTGGGCTACTACCTCTCCGCCGTGACGACCTGCTCCGGGGCCGATATCTACTACATAATCAGCCGAAAGAATCATGTCTTTGTCATGCTCGACGACGATGACTGAGTTGCCAAGATCACGAAGCTTCTTAAGTGAATTGATAAGGCGATGATTGTCTCGCTGGTGCAAGCCGATACTGGGTTCATCAAGTATATAAAGCACCCCGACTAGCTGGGACCCAATTTGAGTGGCCAGGCGTATTCGTTGCGACTCCCCACCTGAAAGGCTTTTCGAAGGCCTGTTCAGAGTTAAGTATTCCAGGCCGACTTCCAGCAGGAAAGAAAGACGGGTTTTTATTTCCCTGAGAATTTCCGAAGCCACTCGTTTTTTTCTTTCGTCGATACGCTCCTCGACTTCTGACACCCATTGATATAAATGGACCAAATCTTTCTGAGCCAGGTCGGCGATGTTGTGATTATCGATATAAAATTGCAGGGATTCTTTTTTTAAACGCCCGCCATTGCAGTCAGGGCAGCTCACCTTATTCATGAAGCCGGAAGCCCACTTTTTGATATTGCGCGAATGAGTAGCTTCTTTCTGGTTATGGATAAAGTTGACAATTCCTTCAAAGTTTAGCGTATAGGAGGAGGTAACCCCTGCAAATTCATTCTTCACCTCAAATACTTCGTTCGAGCCATACAGGATGGTATTCATCGCTTCCTCGGAAATCTCTCCTACCGGCGTATCCAGGGTAAAACCATAACGTTTGCCGATGGCTTCCATTTGGCGGAATATCCAATTGGATTTGTAAGTACCCAGAGGAGCAATCCCGCCCTTTTTGATACTTAAAGATTTATCCGGAATGATTTTATTCAAATCAATTTCGGATATCGTCCCCAACCCGTTGCATTTGGGGCATGCCCCATAGGGTGAATTAAACGAGAAGCTGTTGGGTTCGGGTTCTTCATAGGATATACCGGAAACGGGACACATCAAAGCTTTGCTGAAATGATGCGGTTGTTCTTTTTGGCGGTCTAAAATCATCAAGGAACCTTTCCCATATTTGAGGGCCGTTTTGACGGCTTCGGAGATACGGTTTTTCTTTTCGCTCTCCACCTTGATTTTATCTACTACAATCTCAATATCATGAATTTTATAGCGATCCACCTTCATCCCAAACTCGATGTCGCGGATTTTGCCGTCCACGCGCACTTTAAGGAAGCCTTGTTTTCTTATTTGCTCGAAAAGCTCGCGGTAATGGCCTTTTCGGCCTTTGACAAGGGGGGCCAGGACTAAAATCTGCTTATCATCAAATCGGTGGATGATCAGATCAAGTATCTGGTCTTCAGTATATTTGACCATTTTCTCCCCCGATATATGAGAGTAAGCATCACTTGCCCGGGCAAAAAGGAGCCTGAGAAAATCATAGATTTCTGTGATAGTTCCTACTGTAGACCGGGGGTTTTTGTTGGTCGTTTTTTGTTCGATGGAGATAACCGGACTCAGCCCCGTAATTTTATCCACATCAGGGCGTTCCAGGTTTCCCATTAATTGCCGGGCATAAGCTGAAAAGGTCTCCATATAACGTCGCTGCCCTTCGGCATAGATAGTGTCAAAAGCCAGGGAGGATTTTCCGCTTCCGCTAAGGCCGGTAATAACAACCAATTCATTGCGTGGAATGGACACATCGATATTCCTGAGATTGTTGACACGCGCTCCCAGTACCTGCAATTCTTTTTCTCCCACCAGGTCGATGACATTCTCTTCTAAGGGATCTTCCTTCATTCAAACTCCTTTCAAAAACAATCTGCAAAAATAATGATAATCTATGAGATAAGATTCGAAAGAACAGTTGTAAATTTTAAATTAAAGAATGGCCAGAGCTATAGTGTTAATCAGTTGAGATTCCTTTTTGCGGAAGCTTAAGGGTATAGGATTTATGAGTACTGTTTCGCAATTTATTATTTACAAGCCAAGGATTTAATGTTTTAAGCATTTTGTAAGTCGTGCCCTGTTCAATTGCAAAAGCTACCAGGTTATCTATGGGTGTGGTAAGTTGAACCTCCCTGTATGGGATGGGTTGATATAAGTCTTTATGTTCAAGGGAGAAGCCAAAACGGTTTGGGTTTTCATAAATTGTTTTAATGGCGAGTAAACGATAAATGTAACGGGTGCTTTCCTTATTGAGGTAGAGATCGTAGAAGCTATCGGCTTTTTGGTTTTTGATACTATTGGCTATTCTTCTTTTCCCGGCGTTGTAAGACACAGCTGCCAGGGTCCAGCTTCCGAACTTTTCGTAAGCATCCTTCAGGTATTCGCAGGCCACATAAGTAGCTTTCTCAACGTTGTAGCGTTCATCCACATCTTTGTTGACTTCCAGCCCATGATCTTTGGCCGTCCCCTTGAGAATTTGCCAAAACCCTGAAGCACCGGCGGGAGAGTCCACATTTTCCAGGCCGCTTTCAATGAGCGCGAGGTATTTAAAATCAGAAGGGACTTCCTGCTTTCTCAGGATAGAGTCAATAAGGGGAAACCAGCGGCTGGCCCGCTTGAGCTGAAGCAGTGTGGAAGAGTGCCAGTAGGTGTTGACCTGCAGCTCCTTATCAAGGCCTTCGGCAACATAGAAATTATTCAGGGGAGCATCCTCCCCGGCAAAGTCAATCTTTCCGGGAAGTGTAGCCCCGTGAATCTGGTAAAAATTGTAATGTTCCTTTTTATTCTCTTTTTTTGGAGTTTCATCCGGTGTGGAACCCACTAAAAACCCGGTAAAAAAAATACCGGTAATGATGGATAATATAACTATAATTCTCTTCATTGCTTGCTTTCGTGTTGTGACAACAAAAATAGTTAAAAAGCTAATAAAGAGGATTTATAATAGTCAAAATCAGTAATTTTTTTCTGGTGGTCTTGATCTGTTAATGAAATAGTATTTCTTCTCATCAAAATTTGTTATCTTTATAACAATCATCTAAAACTTAAAACTATGCAAACTTACATCTTATTAACCAAGCTTTCTCCGGAACTTTTAAAGCAAATGAAAAAGCGCGAGCAAATTGGCCGCGAATGGCTGGATAAGGTCAAAGAAAAATGTCCGGATGTAAAATTCAAGGAACATTATGCCCTTTTGGGGGATTATGATTTTATGGATATTTATGAGGCCGAAGGAGAAGAATCGGCCACCAAAGTCTCCATGATCAGCCAGCAGCATGGAGCGTTGCATGCCACCAGTATGGCGGCGATCCCCTACAAACGTTTCCTTGAGCTGGCAGAAGAGATTTGAAAAGGAAAATATTTTGGTATGGAGATATTCAGCAACAAAAGAGTTCTATCACTCTTTTGTTGCTGTTTTTTTTGAGAAGGCTCGGTTAATGTTACAATTCACTTCATGCCTTTTTTTAAGATGGTTTTGCCCGGGTATGATAGGGGGGCATTCAATGTGGAATGGGTCAGTGATAATTTTGTGACCAATTAACTTGAGCTATGCCTTATGCTATGATTCATTTATGAACAAAATCGCCGCAAGAGTTGTATTTTAAATAAACATGAACCATTATGAATAAAACAATTTTAGTAACCGGAGCTAATGGAAACCTCGGCCAGGCTGTGACCCAAAAATTCCTGGATGAAGGATACAAAGTAATCGGCTTTATAGCCCCCGGAACCGATCCGAAATTCATGGAAGCCCAGAACCTGGAGGTTCATCAGGCCGATTTGATGGAAGAAAACAAAACCTTTGAAGCCATTGAAAATGCGGGTGAATTTGAGGGTGCCGTCCTCACCGTGGGCGGTTTTGGTATGGGATCATTTGAAAAGACCCCGCTGCAGCAGGTGGAGAAAATGTATAAGCTCAATTTCACCACAGCCTACAATTCATCGAGAGCTGTCTTCAAAAAACTGAAGTCCAAAGGCAAGGGCGGACAGATTGTGATGATAGGAGCACGCCCGGCCCTTGACCCTTTGGCGGCCAAAGGAGTGGTTGCTTACGGTTTCTCCAAACGACTGGTGCAGTACTTATCCGATATCATCAACGAAGAGTCAAAACAAACGGGCATTACGTCTTCGATCATCATGCCCAGCTTAATTGACACGCCACCCAACCGTGAAGCTATGCCGAATGCCGATTTTAGTAAGTGGGTAAAACCTGATACGATTGCTGACAACATCTATCACCTTTTCACCGAATCGGGTAAAGCATTGCGCGAAACGGTTTTGAAGGTTTATAATGAGAGTTAAGTTGTGTGACCTATTTATTTAAATGGTTTTTAATTACCAGCAGCAGGACTTTTTATCATTTGTTTGATTTTTGATGCAATGTTGTTAGCATAATATCGCGTGCCACACATGTGACATTTTTGAATCCGGAAAAACGCTTTCGGGTCATTCGCTTTTTCAAATAGTTTCTTCCCCATTTCAAGAGGTATAATTTTGTCATCGGTACTATGTATGATTAAAAGTGGTTTTTTATAGCTTTGAATGGATTCGAGCGCACTGTATTTTTCGGCAACAAAAATTTTTCCGAATATTCCTGCTGTCTCTGCGGCAATGTCTTTATGGGAAGAAAAAGCTCCTTCAATGACCAGGCCGTCAATTTTGTCCTGGTTTCTTTCTGCTATTGTTACCGCCAAATGGCCTCCCAGTGATTGACCATAAATAACAAGGTTTTTGGTGTTAGGAGTTTTTCTGTTTTTCCAATAATCGAGTGCCGCATTGGCATCAGCCAATACATTATCTCTTGTGGCTTTGCCTTCTGAAAACCCGAAGCCACTGTAATCAAAAATGAATACTTTGAATCCCCTTTTGACAAGAGGAATAACTGTAGGGTAATGGGTAGTTATATTTCCGGCATTACCGTGGAGGAAAACCAGGGTGGTTCCGTTGTAGTTGTAATGGGGTGTCATGACCCATCCGTTTAAGGTATTCCCTTGCTGATTGTCAAAAAGGACACTTTCTATTTTGTAATCCAGCTCAAGGGTAACATTATGGTTATCAGTAAACGTAGGTTGGAATTTAGCTCCAATGTGCAGGTTTAACGTATCCCTGTTTTCAGGGGTAATTATTGTAGCTTTTTTTGCCTGCTTAGGAATCGGATCGGGCACCAGAAACATACTGTTAAAGCTGCATCCGGCCATTAACATCGGTAAGATAGCCACGATAAAAAGCCGGTTGGGGATATATTCTGAAATTTTCTCTCTGGAATATTTAAATTTAGGCTTGTAGGCTTTCATTTACCAAGATTTTTTATAAATATACAAAATCATTACAAACTTATTGGAAATACGTACAAAGATAAGAAGCGGTCAGTGGCATTAGTAAAAATTTACACTTTATAAACAGTCCTGTTTAATTCACCCTCTGAAACGTTTTTCACCTGGTCGCTATACGTTTCGGAGGGTGGTCAGCGGTATTGCTTCGGCAGATTACAACCGCTAAAACGGACTCTCAAAATCCCTGAAAAGGGGTGCTTGTTTATCTTTTTCAGAAAGAATAGGATTATCCAGCTTCCAGTCGATGCCCAGGTCGGGGTCGTTCCACCGGATGCTCCCCTCGGAGCCTTTGTTGTAAACGTTAGTGCATTTGTAGAAAAAGACGGTGTCATCTTCCAGGGTTGCAAAACCATGGGCAAATCCCGGTGGTACCCAATACATCCATTTGTTGCCTTCGGTCAGCACAACCGAAGTCCAATGGCCATACGTAGGGGAGTTACGGCGTATATCCACCGCTACGTCCAGCACCGATCCGCTCATTACGCGCACAAGCTTACCCTGGGCAAACGGTGGTTTCTGAAAATGCAGGCCACGAACCACATTTTTCACGGATTTGGATTCATTGTCCTGGACGAAATTCTGGTCCAGGCCATGCTGGAGAAACTTCTCTTTGTTGTAAGATTCGAAAAAATAGCCCCTGTCATCCTCAAAAACTTTGGGTTTGATGATGAGCACGTCAGGTATGTTGGTCTTTACTACTTCCATAGTAATCGATTGTTTCATTTGGAGAGGATTGTAGGGTGGCTAAGGTTTTTAGTCTAGTTGGCAGTTGGCAAAAAGCAGTTGGCAATTTAATTTATTTGCTAACTACCAACTGCTCTTTGCCAACTATTCCACTAACTTTATCCCCAAAAATTCCATACTCCTCATTTTTTCAAAAAAAGATAAAAAAACAGAAAAAAACAAAGTCCGTTGCCGCCATAACGAGAACTTATAAACCTAAACACCTAAGCACTTAAGCACTTAAGCACTTAAATACTTAGATATGTATCACCTCATCATAAGCTGCCGCTGCGGCTTCCATTACGGCTTCCGACATGGTTGGGTGTGGGTGTACCGATTTGATGATCTCGTAGCCCGTAGTTTCAAGCTTTCGGGCCGTCACCGCTTCGGCAATCATTTCCGTCACGCCGTCTCCAATCATATGTGCTCCGAGCCATTCACCGTATTTCGCATCAAAAACAACCTTCACGAAACCGTCGGCATGTCCGGCTGCCTTGGCTTTGCCTGAAGCGGTAAACGGAAACTTACCCACCTTCAATTCATAGCCTGCTTCTTTTGCCTCTTTTTCGGTCATTCCCACGGAGGCTATTTCAGGCACGGTATAAGTGTTGGATGGAATATTACCATAATCCAAAGGCTGAGGGTCTTCTCCGGCAATCTTTTCGACACAGGTAATCCCTTCATGCGAGGCCAGGTGGGCAAGAGCAGGACCTTCGATAACATCGCCTATGGCATAAATCCCGTCCACATTTGTTTTATAAAACTCATCGACGACGACTTTGCCTTTTTCGGTTTTAATCCCGGCTTGTTCCAGGCCTACATCTTCTATATTGGCCGTAATACCTACTGCTG
>JAIPBX010000018.1 GCA_021738485.1 Bacteroidales bacterium
AGATAATTTATTTTACGGGAAAGTACTGGGAATAAAAGGACTTGTATCTTATGAAGGGAAGACCGGCAAAGAGCTCGAAGAAGATTTTAAAGAGGCAATAAATACTTACCTTGAAGAGTGTAAAGAGCGAGGGGTTGAGCCTGAAAAACCGTTTAAAGGTAGTTTTAATGTTCGTATATCGGCTAAACTGCATAGAAAAGCAGCTTTACTGGCCATGGAGGAAAAGATGTCGTTAAACAACTTTGTTGCTGAATCCATAAGAGAACGGATTTCCAAAGAGACAACTAACCGGCAGGAATAAAAAATCTCACTCAAAGTTGTGGATAAACGAGTATACTGCACAGAAACGTACACCCAGGTCATTGCCGGTGAAAACAAAACCGTGGAAGCTCGCCCGATAGCCAATTCGGGGAAAATAACCGCAACGGTCATCAACATGAATGAAGAACCCATAGAGGATGTCAACGTGGCCGTGCTTCCCTTCTACCATGAGGCGAATTATACCTATGAGCAGATGCTGGAGGATCGATGGTTCCATGCATCCACCGATGCCAACGGGGAAGTCACGTTCACGAAAGTGCCGGCCTATGATCAATAGGGCCGCTCCTACTCCTTTCTTGTCTATTATGACGAAGAAAACTACGATTACCCTTATGAGGAAGTCAACTTGTTGCGCGGCGAGCATAAAAAGGTAACCCTCCAGGTGGATTTGCAGTAAAAAAAGCTTTTCCCGGTCTCGGTGGCTGTTGTCCGCCGCAGGCGGGGATTTGTATCCGGATGAAGACCGGGGCTGGACGCGGTAGAGCAAATTGTGGAGAGTCTGTCCAAAAAGCAAAAATTTAATCTTTTCCAAATGTGTTAGCGGCTTCCTTAGTGAATCCTGGTGCCTTAGTGGCCTTCTTGAAGGACCGCCGCAAAGGCACTAAGACACCAAGATACACAAAGTTTAAAATTATTTGAATCTAAACAGTTTATCATTCCAAATTTAAAGTGCGAAACTTTAGTTAATTTATGGTTACATATCCCCACCCGATTTAGGGATAATAAATAAATGACCCCGGTCATATTAATATCCTCTTCTAAAAAATGGAGGAACTTAAATATTATTGTTATTTTTGGATAAATAAAATTGAATTCAAGCCGATGAGCGGAACAAATGTAACCATTAAAGATATCGCCCGAAAGCTGGGAGTTTCTCCTTCCACTGTTTCCAGGGCGTTGAAGGACCATCCCGAAATTAGTCCGAAAACCAAAAAAGTGGTTACGGAGCTGGCTAACCTTCTGGGATACAAACCCAATGAAATCGCATTGAGTTTGCGTAGTAAAAAAACTAAGGTTATTGGCCTGATAATTCCTGAAATCGTTCATCATTTTTTCTCTTCCGTGATTAGTGGTATCGAAGAGATTGCCATTGAGGAAGGTTATAATGTGATGATTTTTCAATCTAACGAATCATATACGCGGGAAGTGCTGAACACCCAGGGATTGTATGCCAATCGTGTGGACGGTTTACTGGTTTCTCTTGCCAAGGAGACCAAAAACTATGAGCATTTCCGGAATTTGCAGAAACATGAAGTTCCCATTGTTTTTTTTGACAGAATATGCGAAGGATTAAAAACCGACCGGGTTATCGTCGACGATTATGGCGGAGCCTTCGAGGCCGTTGAGCATCTGATACATTCGGGGTATAAGAAAATTCTTCATTTAAGTGGCTCGCGCGATTTGCTTATCGGTCGTAATCGTATCAATGGTTATAAAGATGCCCTGGAGGATAATGGCCTGCAGGTGGATGAGAATCTTGTGGTACCGTGTGATAATTATGAGACGGCCTTACAGATTACGGGAGATATTATTGATATGCATCCCGGTGTTGATGCAATCTTTGCCGTTAATGACTTTACAGCCATTGGAGCGATGAAGGCGGTAAAGAAAAAGGGCAGGAAAGTGCCCGACGATATAGCTATTATGGGATTCACCAATGGCATCAGTGCTACCCTGACCGATCCCACCTTGTCAAGTGTAGACCAGCACGGGACGGAGGTAGGTAAAGAAGCCACGAGATTGCTGCTGAAACGGTTAAAGGAAGGGGAGCTTACCGAAGATCACACTCCCCAGACCCGTGTGGTCAGAACAGACCTCGTCGTGAGGGAATCGACAACAAGAAAGTGATGCAGCCTCGTTAAAGTGCCTGCAATCGTTTGCAGCTAGCCAAGAGTTTGATAGCCAGAATAAATGCAGGTATTTTTTTTCGTTAAAAAAACTTAATTGTTTGTGTTTCTTGTTGTTTTTTGCGAAATTTACCTTTTGAAAATAAATTCAAATTAAATTTTACTAAATGAAAAAATCTACTATTATGAAACGATTAACTTTACTATTAATGGTTGCCTTTTTACTGGGTAGCTTTGCAACAACAAATGCACAAGATGTTGAAGTGACCTTCAACGTAAATATGGCGACATTTGCAGACACCACCGACTTTGACCCGGATAACGATACAGTCTATGTTTCCGGGGAAGTACTGGAATCTGATTGGTCACAACCGGGAACCAATATGGATGCTATGATGACGGATGAAGATGGCGACATGGTCTATACATGGTCAACTATGCTTCCGGCAGATAGCTCCTATGCTTACAAGTTTTTTTATGTGCCTGCCGGTGAAGGCAGTAGCTGGAGCTATGGCGAATGGGAAGGCGGCGATGACCGCGTAGCCGAAATAGGTATGGATGATATGACCTTCAATGATATGTGGGGAATCTACAGTCATAAAGTTACTTTCAACGTAAATATGGCTACTTTTGCCGATACCACCGACTTTGACCCTGCTAATGATACGGTTTATATCTCCGGGGAAGTACTGGGAATCGATTGGTCAGAGCCTGGAACCAATATGAATGCTATGATGACGGATGAAGATGGCGACCTGGTCTACACATGGTCAACCATGCTGCCGGAAGATAGCTCCTATGCTTACAAGTATTTTTACGTGCCTGCCGGTGAAGGAAGTAGCTGGAGCTATGGCGAATGGGAAGGCGGCGATGACCGCGTAGCCGAAATAGGCATGGAAGATATGACCTTCAATGATATGTGGGGAATTTACAGCTATAAAGCTACTTTCAATGTAGATATGACTACTTTTGCCGATACCTCTGATTTTGATCCGGATAATGATTCGGTCTATATTTCCGGAGAAGTGCTGGCAATGGACTGGTCAGAACCGGGAACCAATATGGATGCTATGATGACGGATGAAGATGGTGACATGGTCTATACATGGTCAACCATGCTTCCGGGAGATAGCTCTTATGCTTACAAGTATTTCTACGTACCTGCCGGTGAAGGAAGTAGTTGGACCTTAGGTGACGAATATGAAGGTGGAGACGATCGTGTAGTAACTATTGAAGAACAGGATGTGGTACTGAACGAGATGTGGGCTCAATTTAAGATTAATTTCCATGTAACTGAAGATGGTTCCACACCGCTTGAAGGTGCCGACGTTACTATTGGCGATATGACCAAAACAACGGACGCAGAGGGAATGGCAGTATATTACAGCGACCCCGTTGATTCGGTAACTTATACTGTTTCTCATGCAGATTTTGATGATTATACCTGGGGAGTTGGTGTTGAATATGAAAATGTGGATGTGATGGTAGATATGTCTACTGCTAGTGTCGGTGATGACGAGGAGCAGGTGAATTTCACCATGTATCCCAATCCGGTTGCCAACGAAGGTCTTACTATTGAAGGACTGGAAGATGTAACGCGAATTGAGGTATACAATACCGTAGGACAGCAGGTAAATGCTATAGAAAACGTCAATCAATCGGTTAAACTGGAAACCGCTAACCTCGAGACCGGCATTTATTTCGTGAACTTTTATAATGAAAAGGGTGTTGTTAATACCCAGAAGTTTTTGAAGCAGTAGGGAGATGTATCCTGGCTTCTTAAAAAATATTTTAAGAAAAACCCGGCTTCTGGTCGGGTTTTTTTTGATTACGTAACTTAAATAATGAAATTATGATTAGGGCGGAAAAAGTTTTAATAATAGCTTTGGTTTTGGTATTAAGCGGTTTTCAGGCCGTTTCTCAAACCATTTGGACACAGCCGGAATTACCCACGGCTGAAGAGGAAGTAACTGTTTATTTCGATGCTACCGGTACACCTTTGGAAGACTATGACGGCGATATTTATACACATACAGGAGTAAACCTTGAGTCGGCTGATTGGCAGTACGTCATCGGTGAATGGGGAGATAATGATGCCCAGCCCCAGCTGGTGCCTGCAGGAGATAATGAATACAAACTGGAAATCAGCCCGGATATCTACTCCTTTTACGGTGCGCCGGAATCTGAGACGATTACCGGGTTAGCTTTCGTGTTTCGCTCGGAAGATGCAAGCACCCAAACCGGTGACCTGTTTGTCGATGTGTTTGAAAGTGGCCTGACCGTCTCCTTTGTGCAACCCGAAAATCCTCCTTTAGTATTGGAAAATGAAACCATAGATGTACAATTACAAGCCAATCAATCGGATAGCGTGCTTTTGGAGATTAATGACGAGATAGTGAAAAGAGTGGCAGGACAATCACTAACATACACTTTTGAGGCTTCCGGGCAAAACGGCAAAAACTGGATGAGAGCTATTGCCAAAGATGCGGATAATGAAGTTTATGACTCCACTTATTTTATGATTCGTCCGGAAGTGACCGAAGAACCCATTCCACAAGGAATGAACAAGGGAGTGAATTACGTGTCCGATACCGAAGTGACCCTGGTTTTTCAGGCCCCAATGAAAGAATTTGTCTACGTGTTGGGCGATTTTAATAACTGGGAACTCAACAACGATTATTACATGAAAAAAGCCCCTGACGGCGAGCATTTCTGGCTGAATATACAGGGATTGAATCCCGGTGAACCATACGTTTATCAGTACTTTATCGATGGGGAGATTAAAGTGGGAGACCCTTATACCGAACAGGTCAGCAATCCATGGAATGACCAGTATATCTCAGAAGCGATATATCCGAACCTGATAGCTTATCCCGATAATGATAACGCGGAAGGAGTGGCTTCTGTGCTGCAAACAGGACAAACACCCTATCAATGGGAGGTGGAGAATTTTACTCCTCCCAAAAAAGAAGACCTTGTTATTTATGAAATGCTTATCAGAGATTTTGCGGAGACGCACTCGTATGCCACTATTACCGACACGCTCGATTATCTTAAAAGAATGGGCGTGAATGCCCTGGAATTAATGCCGGTAAATGAATTTGAAGGTAACAGTAGTTGGGGATATAATCCGGCTTATTATTTTGCTCCCGACAAAGCGTATGGCCCTAAAGAAGAGCTGAAAAAACTGATTGATGAAGCACACAAAAAAGGTATGGCGGTTATACTTGATATGGTTCTGAACCATTCGTATAATCAGTCTCCTCTGGTACAGATGTATGCGGAAAATGGGAATCCTACAGCACAGAATCCATGGTATAACCAGGACTGTCCCCATCCACCTTATTGCTGGGGCAACGATTTTGACCATGAAAGTCCTTACACGGAGGCTTTTGTGGATACGGTTAATTCCTACTGGTTAACAGAGTATAATGTGGATGGATTCCGTTTCGACTTTACGAAAGGGTTTACCAATAATACCTCCGGAAATGAAGGATGGACCTATAATCAGCAGCGCATTGATAACCTGAAACGTATGGCGGATGAAATATGGGAAACGGAGGAAAACGCGCTGGTCATCCTCGAACATTTTTCAGAAAATTCGGAGGAACAAGAGCTTTCGGATTATGGCATGATGCTATGGGGCAATATGAATTATAATTACAACGAAGCGATGATGGGATGGCATGACGGTGATAATTCCGATTTCAGTTGGGCGTCTTACCAGGAAAGGGGCTGGAGTGATCCTAACCTGGTAACCTATATGGAATCTCATGACGAAGAGCGATTGATGTATAAAACGCTTGAATTCGGAAACCAGAATAATCCGGATTATGATGTCCGGGATATGGATATCGCCCTTGAAAGGGCCGGCATGACCGCTGCTTTTCATTTTGCTATTCCCGGTCCGAAAATGATTTGGCAATTCGGGGAGCTGGGTTATGATGTTTCTATTGATTATGATTGCCGGGTTTGTCCCAAGCCTATCCGCTGGAATTATTACGACGACTACAGGCGTAAATTCCTTTACGATGTGTACAGTGCCTTAGCAGAACTGAAAACCGAATATGATGTGTTTGAAACGACAAACTTTTCACTGGATGTGGATGACGCCCTGAAAAAAGTTCGCCTGGATGGCGATGATATGGATGTGGTGATTGTAGGAAACTTCGATGTGGAGGAAGGCGAAATTAATCCGGCGTTTTATCAAACCGGGACCTGGTACGACTATTTTACCGGGAATTCCATTGAAGTTGAGGATACCTCGGAGCCCCTCACGCTGCAAGCCGGGGAGTATCATGTTTACACCTCCAGGCAGATTGAATCGCCCAACCTCAATGTGGGGGTAGAGGATATGGAGAATTCCGGAATGGGAGCTTTTGTCTACCCCAATCCATCGCAAAGGGTTTTCAATATTCGCTTAAAAACAGAGGAAACATTCGAAGGAGCTATCAGCGTCTTTAACACCTTTGGCAAAAAGGTAGCGGATATATACGCAGGAGATTTAAACCCCGGCACACATGAGTTTGATTGGATACCGGGTAAAAAAATCGCTCCCGGTATGTATTTCATTCGAATTACAACATCCGACGGAACGATTATGAAAAAGATACTTTACCAATAGAAGGGTTTATTGTTATGTGATGTGAAGGCTGCCGTGTTTTCGGCGGCCTTTACTATTTTTGTAAAAAAACAGTATGGACATGGTGGAGCAGATAAAAGAGGATAAAGAACTGGAAAGCTATTTCCTGAATTACATCAAACATCACCTCCTGAAGAATGAACTGCCTGACAAAATGCCCTCGCAAGAGGAGGAGGGAAAAGTAACGAATTACCTGAAGATCACTTATGATTTTAAAAAGTCCGTTGAAGAATTAATCGCTCGCCTTAAAATTAAATACCATTTGACGGATGACATAGGTTATGAAAACAGTCGCATGAATAAAATCCTGGTGGAAGTTTGTGATTATTACTATTCAAAATACGGAGAAAATTATATAAAGCGTTATCAGCCGGATTAAGGAGAAAGGGCAGATTGGATTGAAATTCAGAACTCCTGATTTACTTATTGAAAATCAATTAATTCAGATTTAAGCTTCGCAAAATCATTTATCAGATTAATGAATAGACACGTATTGTTTTTACATAAACACTTAAACACCTAAATACTTAAACACTTACAAATACAAATTATTAACCATCTATGGTTGATCAGGTTAAGCGGAGCGTCCTCGCTCCGCTTTCACATTCTTGCCGCCTCCGGCGGCTTTATGCAATTGCGGTAAAATAAAAAAAGCCGCTCATTGAGCGGCTTTTTTTGTTGTCCGGCCAGGGCTCGAACCTGGACTCTTCTGAACCAAAATCAGACGTGTTGCCATTACACCACCGGACACTCCGTTTCGCCAAAAGACGGTTGCAAAGATAGAAAAAAATTAAATTTTCAAAATAGTAACGCTGAAAAAAATGTAAAATAGCTACATTTTACCATAACCCCTTTTAAATCAGCAATATATAAATATGCAGAATTCCGGTTTTTCAACGGGGCTGTTTTCATAACTTTTAGAAGAAACTCATAAAGTCTTACTTTTTAAAAAATTCCTTTTGTAAGTTGTCCTATATTAAATTCTAATCTTTTCCAATTTGTGTTAGTGGCTTTCTTGAAGGACTGCCACTAAGACACAAAGATACACAAAGTTTTGAATTATTTGATAAAAACTACTTGTAATTCAATAGTTTACCTTTCTAAATTTTAAGTGCGAAACTTTAGTTGCTGAATATCCTCCTTTATAATTTTTTTAGCCGGTGTTCATCTTAATAATACCAATCCAGCTTTACGACCTTCCTGTTATTTTACTATATCGCAAACATAAAATTGCAGGATGTTCGTACCTTTGCAGAGCAAGGAATCATTATTTTTGCCAGTTTAGACAACAAGTATGGATTAGCTACAACAAGAGGAGTTATGGAAACAAAACGTCAGGAAAAGATTTCACGGCAGATACACAAGGACATGGGGGAAATTCTTCAGCGCAGAAGCCCTGAATTCAACAATGCGATGATTACCGTCACGAAGGTTCATGTGACCAAAGACCTCTCTGTTGCCAGAATTTATGTAAGTTTGTTCGCCACAAAGGACAAACAGGCAACCCTTCAGCTGATAAGGGAAAACATCAGCGAGATACGGTACGATTTGGGTAACAGGGAGCGCCACCAGCTACGCAAAATACCCGAATTGGAGGTGTATGAAGACGATACCCTTGACTATATCGACCATATCGATGAGTTGCTGGATGATGATAAATAGACCATTATGAAGTATGATCCGATAAAAAAATCGCTGGGAAAGTTTTTTGATAAAACACCGTTTTTACGAAAACTTTTCTACCGGCTGCTGGATATTTTATTGCTCCGCACATGGCATGTCAAAAAGGAGATTAAAAACTGGAAAAAGAGCCGATCGAACCATTCAGCCAATGTCCTGGATGCAGGCTCTGGGTTTGGACAGTATAGCTATTACCTATCCCGGGCGGGCAAAAACTGGCAGATTAAAGGGCTGGATGTGAAAGTGGACCAGGTGGAGGAGTGCAACCGGTTTTTCAATCATTTCGGAAAAGATAACGTCCATTTTGAATATGCCGATCTGACCCGGCAAACCGAACCGGAAGAGACTTATGATCTTATTTTGTCAGTGGATGTGATGGAGCACATAGAAGACGACCAGGCCGTGTTTGCTAATCTTTGCCATTACCTCAAAAAGGGAGGAATGCTGCTTATTTCCACCCCCAGCGATAAAGGTGGCTCGGATGTGCATGAGCACGATGAAGAAGGCGCTTCTTTTATAGAGGAGCATGTCCGTGACGGATACAATATCGATGAAATACAGGACAAACTCCGTAAGGCGGGGTTTTCGGCTACCGAGGCCAGGTATTCTTACGGTAAACCCGGCAAAATCTCATGGCGGCTGACCATGAAATACCCTATCCTGATGCTCAATACATCCAAAGTGTTTTATGTCCTGGTGCCGTTTTATTACCTGGTGGCTATGCCTTTAGCACTAATTTTAAACAAAATGGATGTCAGAGGCCGCCATAAAGAAGGAACCGGATTAATCGTAAAAGCCTGGAAATAATAGTGTATTTTCCGTTTTACATAGCAAAGCGATACCTGGTATCAAAAAAATCTCACAACATCATTAATGTGATCACCGGGGTATCGATGGCCGGAGTGACCATCGGGACCATGGCTTTGATTGTGGTGTTGTCGGTGTTCAATGGCTTTGAGCAGGTCGTTACTTCCCTTTTCAATTCGTTTGACCCGGATATTCGCATTTCGGTGAAAGAAGGGAAAACCTTTGATGCCCATACCCTCCCCCTGGAAAAAATAGCTTCCACACGTGGTGTCAGGGAAACAGTGAAGGTTGTGGAAGAGAATGCGCTTCTGAAATATAAAAACAATCAACACATCGCCCGCATTAAAGGTGTGAGTGATAATTATAGCCGGATAAACGCCCTCGACACAATGATGGTAAGCGGACAGATGCTTTTGCAGGAAGGCGAGCGGAATTTTACGGTTTTGGGCTATGGGGTGGCTTATAAGCTGGGACTTAATGTTTCGGAATTTGATGAAACCCTTGGCGTTTATGTGCCCCGCAGGGGCCAAACCCAATCGGTATTACTGAACAGGGTTTTTAAAGCCAAAAAGATACTTCCTGCCGGGATTTTTAGCATCCAACAGGAAATTGACAGCAAATATGTTTTGCTCCCCTTGCGTTTTGCCAGGGATTTGCTGAATTACGAAGACCAGGTGACGGCCATAGAGGTTTATCTTAGCCCCGAGGCGTCAACCCAAAAAATAAAAAAGAAGCTGATTCAGTTGTCCGGGGATGATTTCAAAGTGGAAGACCGCTATCAGCAGCAGGCCGTCTTATACAAAATTATGAAGTCAGAAAAATGGGTGACTTATTTAATCCTGACTTTTATTCTGATAATCGCTACTTTTAACATTATCGGGTCCTTATCCATTATAATGGTTGATAAAAAAGAAGATATTTCGTTTTTGTGGAATCTTGGAGCCGATAAATCAATGATACGAAAAATCTTTTTCCTGGAAGGCGGTCTGATTTCACTTTCGGGGGCGGTAGCAGGTTTGCTGCTGGGAGGAATTATCTGCTGGCTGCAACAGGCTTTTGGGTTAGTGCAGCTTTCCACATCCGGGTCGTTCGTTATTTCAGCCTATCCCGTGAAAATGGAATGGATGGACTTTGTAGCCGTACTAGCCACGGTGATTGTCATCGGCGGAGCTGCTACTTTTTACCCGGTATGGCAGATTACTAATCGTTATTTCAGAGGCAATTATTTTAAAAAAGTTAATTATATTTAAGCTTTTAAAAACAAATACTCGAAATTTTCTAAATTCGCTCGAAAAATAGCAAAAAACATGGATGCATATCGGAAGACTAATATTATTATAGGCTGGATACTATTCATTGGAGCTTCAATTGTTTATTTCGCTACCCTGGAGCCTACCGCCAGTTGGTGGGATGCTGGGGAGTACATTGCCACAGCTTACAAGCTGCAGGTAGGTCACCCGCCGGGAGCCCCGTTTTTTCAGTTAATGGGCCGCTTTTTCTCCCTTTTTGCCTTTGGTGATACTTCTAATGTGGCTTACACGGTGAATTCGATGTCCGCCCTCAGCAGCTCGCTTACCATCGCCTTTTTATTCTGGACTATTACCGCCCTGGGTCGCAAAATGGTGCTTACTCATGGCGAGATGACTTCCGGTAAGATGTGGGCTGTTATAGGCAGTGGAATTGTTGGTGCCGCAGCATTTACTTTTACCGATTCATTTTGGTTTTCAGCAGTGGAAGGGGAAGTATATGCCTTGTCGTCGCTTTTTACCGCTGTAACCTTCTGGGCCATCCTTAAATGGGAGCAGGTAGCCGACCAACCCCATTCCGACCGGTGGATTCTGCTTATCGTTTACCTGATTGGCCTCTCTATCGGTGTGCACTTGCTCAACTTGCTGGCTATCCCTGCAATTGCCCTGGTATATTATTTCAAAAAATATGAGCCTACGCCAAAAGGAGGTATCCTCACTTTCGTCATATCCCTTGTTTTAATCGGTTTTATACTCTATGGTTTGATTCCCGAGATTGTTAACCTCTTTGGACACACCGAGCTGTTCTTTGTCAATTCGTTGGGCCTGCCCTTTACCTCAGGAACGGTTTTCTTTGCTTTGCTTATGATTGCCCTTTTGGCTTTGGGTATCAGATATACTCACCAGGCAAAACCGGATAAGACACTTAACCGGGTCTTGCTTACCTTGATGATTATTCTGGGAGTTTTAGTCCTTGTGGCGTCTTCCTCTTCCAGTAATTTACTCTTCCGCTTTATCGTGCTGGCCGCTCTGGGTTCCGGTATTTATATGATCCGGGAACGGAAATCTCTTATGAATACGATTCTTCTCAGTATGACTTTTTTATTGATAGGTTACTCTTCCTTTGCAATCATTGTCATTCGTGCCAATGCCGACACGCCTATCAATGAAAATGAACCGGATGATGCGGTGAGTTTGTTATCATACCTCAACAGGGAACAATACGGGGACACTCCTTTATTTTATGGACAATATTACAATTCCCCCGTAGTGGATTATGAAGATAAATCCCCGATTTACGAGAAAGACTACGAAAAAGGGAAATACGTTGTTACGGATGATCGTAAAGGAACGGTTCCGGTATATGATTCCGAATTTACAACCATTTTCCCCCGAATGTGGAGCAATCAGAAGCAAAAGCATATCCGGGCCTATAAACAATGGGCCGATATCGAAGGAACCCCTATAGAACATGAAACACAGAGGGGAAAGAAAAAGGTCATTAATAAGCCGACCTTCGGAGAGAATCTCACCTTCTTTTTTAAGTATCAGGTCGGTCATATGTATTTAAGGTACTTTATGTGGAATTTTGCCGGAAGGCAAAACAACATACAAGGCCATGGGAATATTGAACATGGTAATTGGAAATCGGGTATCCCTTTCATTGATAACCCCCGCCTGGGCAACCAGGAGAATCTGCCTGAAAGTATGAAAAATCCCGCCAACAATACTTTTTATTTGCTCCCGCTTTTGTTTGGAATTATCGGGCTCCTGTACCATATCCAGAAAAAACCGTCTGATGCGATTATTGTCGGTTTGCTGTTTTTGATGATGGGACTTGCCATTGTGGTATATCTCAATCAGTATCCTTATCAGCCCCGGGAGCGGGATTATGCCTATGCCGGTTCATTCTATGCGTTTGCTATATGGATAGGACTGTCCATTATGGCGCTGTTCAACGGGTTGCACAACATCTTTAAAAACCAGAAAGTATCGGCGATTGGAGCAACAGTGGTAGGAATACTTCTGGTTCCAACCATTATGGCGGTCGAAGGATGGGACTCCCATGACCGCTCCGGAAAATATGCGGCAAGAGACTTTGCCGTAAATTACCTCACCTCTTGTGAAGAAAATGGGATACTCTTTACTAATGGGGATAACGATACATTCCCACTCTGGTATGCCCAGGAAGTTGAAGAGGTACGAACAGATGTGAGAGTGGTTAACTATATGCTGGCTTCCGGGGATTGGTACATTCATCAAATGTTTGAGAAAATGTATAAATCCGAACCTCTGCCTTTCAAACTGAATAAAGAAGATTTTACGAAAGGAACAAATGATGTGGTGTTAGTTCAGCCCCGGGGGCAGGTTAAGGACCAATATGTTGAACTGGACAGGCTTATAGAGTTTATTGATAATCCCAATACCAAGCTTGAAATGAGGGGTGGAAGAAAAATGAACTACATCCCCACGAAAAAAATAAAAATTACCGTAGATAAACAAGCTGTGATTGAAAGCGGCCTTGTTCCTGAAAGAATGCATGACCAGATTGTATCGGAAATTAAGTGGAAAATCAACAAAACATACTTGTATAAAAACGATTTGATGTTCCTCGACTTGCTGGCCTCTCATGATTGGCAGCGGGCACTTTATTTTGCTAACCCTTCCAGCATCAGTGATGTTTTTGGCAAGGATCAATACATGCATCTCGAGGGGATGGTTTATAAGTTCATGCCCGTTAAAGCCAAAGAATACGTAGAAGGTATGGGCGGCATAAACCTGGAGAAAACGTATGATTTACTACTGGATGATTTTAAATGGGGCAACCTCAAAGACCCTGATGTATTGGTGGACCGGGAGAGCTACCGTAATACTATGATCCCCAAAAACAACTACGTAAGAACCGCCGAAGGATTGATGCATCAAAATAAACTTGATTCGGCCGTGCGTATAGCTGACAGACTTCAGGAAGTGTTCCCTCATGAGGAAATTACTTACGACTTTTATTTAACACCGTTGGTAGATGTATATTTTGAAGCCGGAGAGGATAAAAAAGGGAAAGAGCTGCTACGTACTATATATGAGCGGTATAGTGAAGATATTGACTATTACGCTTCATTGGACTCACAGTTCCTTAATTACTATCAGCAGGATATGTCAAGAGCTTATAGCGTGTTGAGGCAATTATCACGCAAAGCGGGACAATATGGTGCTGAAGATCTGGAGCAGGAAATTCAAGAGGATATGAATGACAAGATGGATTTCCTTCAGCAAAATATGCAACAGCAGCAACAACGACGACGCCTACAGCAACAAAGAAACCCGGGAAGACAATAGCAGTTGTTTTGCTCTTAGGCTTGAGCCTGAAGGATAGAACGATTGTGCGAGTGTAAGGAAGTAGGATAGTTAGAATGTGCGAGTTGGTGAGTTGGCGATATGGCGATCTGGTGAGTTGGCGGATTGGCGAGTGGATGAATGTATGATTGTATGAATGTATGAATAAACCTTTTTTGCTTTACTGAGGTAGTCAACCTTCTTAAATGAAGATGTCTCCAATAAAAGCTAGAGAGGTTGGTCAAAACGTCTTCGTTTTGACCCGGAATTCTTGCAGCCTCTGGCTGCCCACACCCACATGGAAGCATTCGTTACAGTTCCATTGATTCGACGTAAGACATAATGTATCACATTAGTTTTGCTTAAATTGAGCGAGTTGAATCACCCGTTCAGCGCATACTGGGTTGAGAAAAACCGATTTTTTCCGCAATCAAAGGTGCAGCGCACCTTAATATTTGTAGCTACCGGAGTCATTTTTGTTTTTTGCTCCCACCCATTTTTTTGGGCACCGGCAATTTATTGGCCCGGTATATCAGGTAGGCTCCGATTAACACAAAAGGAATGCTTAAAATCTGTCCCATCTTGAGTAGCATTTCCTGTTCAAAAGCTACCTGCGGGGCTTTCAGAAATTCCAGCAGAAACCTTGCTCCAAAGACCAGGCTCAGGAACCAGCCAAATAACAAGCCATATTTTGGTTTCCCATCTTTCCGGTAATAGGTGGTGATAAGGAATATAAAGATCGCCAGATAGCTGAGCGCTTCATAAATCTGTGCCGGATGCCGCGGGATCATATCTCTTTGAGCAAAAACAAATGCCCATGGCAAATCCGTGGGGCTGCCATAAATTTCTGAATTCATCAGATTCCCCGTACGGATAAAAACCCCGGCCAAAGCCACCACGATGACAATGCGATCGATCGTCCACAAAAAGCTTTTTTTGGTATTTCTGGCAAAGAGCCACAAAGCAATTATAATTCCAATAGCAGCACCATGGCTTGCCAGACCGCCCTCCCATATTTGTAGAATTTCGCCGGGGTTGCTCAGGTAATAATCAGGCTGGTAAAAAAATACATGCCCTAAGCGGGCTCCTATCACCGTACTGATAACCATATATGTGGCGAGCTTGTCAAGCATCTCCACCGTGAGCCCCTCTTTTTTGAAGATACGCAGCATGATGAAGTAACCTACTACAAATCCAAGGGCAAAAAGAACTCCGTAATAGCGGATAGCTAAGTTGACTTCTCCTAATAATGGGGCTTCAAAAGCGATTCGAAAGATTTCCGGATCGACATTCCAATTAATATAACTTAATATCATTATGTGGCTTATTTTTTACAAAAATAACAAAAGATAGTTCCTATCCGTGGAATTGGTTGATGAGCTTGTTTAAAGAATCGGCAATGTTTTGAGAGGGTCGGCTTGTGGGGAATTCATCGGGATTATGTAAGTCCTTTCCCTTGCTAAGCGCTTTTTCCAAAGAAAAATCCTTTTGCAGCATCCGGTCAAAAGATGATCCCTGTAGATGTTTTGACAGATACTGCTGTTCCGTTTGGCCGGGTGTAGGGATGAATATCGCCGGCTTATTCAAAGCTATCAAATCCATAATGGTGGAATAGCCGGAACGGCAAATGATGAGCCCGGAGGTGGCCATGCTCTTTTGCATTGCTTCTCCCGGCAGGTGATTGTAAACGATGGTGTTGCCTATAAAATACGGAGGCTCCTTATGGCCGGGCAGACCTCTTACCACAACCCCTTTTTGTTTGATATGGCCGAGTTCCTGCATAACTTTCTTTTCGAAGATGCTTCGCTGGGGCTCAGGACCTGATATCACAATAAAGAAATCGTAATAGGAACTTTTTTTAGCGTTCGTGAATCGGGATAAAGGGCCTATATAATCGGTATTATCAACAAGAGGGGGATGGGAAAGATTCCCGGCGATGGTGGGTGGAGTCCTGTAATCGGGGACCCACAACCGATGGAAGCGGCCGGCGAAAAACCTGTTTAGGCTGGTAATGAGGGGCGAAAATACCCGGAAGAATGATGGAAGCTGAATGTGATGCTGATGGGTCATGAAAATTGCCGGGACTTTTTTTGTCCACAGTCCATAACGATTGTCTGAGATCACCAAATCGATACGGTATTCTTCAATGATTTTTTGTAATCTTATATGTTCTGAATAGATGAACATCAGGATTTTGGGTGACTGAAAAAGGATTTTCAGCGCAAGGGGGATGGTCCTCGAATAATGGATGCGAATGCCGGGAAAGGTGATAATCTTAAGATCCGGAAACTCCTCTTTCAACAGTGCGTACCCTTCATCTTCAGCTCCTATAATCACTTCCCATCCCCACTCCAAAAATGTTTTTATGATAGGTATGCAGCGGGTTGCATGTCCCAACCCCCAGTTTAACGGACTAATGAAAACTCTCTGTTTTTTCAAAACAATGAATCCGAATTGGTTTTCATTCAAAAGTAACAAGGAAAATCATGATGAAATAAGTTTTCGGAAATTTTTAAGTAAGCTACATAAATTTCTTTTCAAAAAGCTCTATAATTTTTTTTGGACATTACTACCGAAAACAAAAATGTTGTAATTTTATAAAAAAACCTAATCAATTGCTTTTATATCAAATAGCCCTGACATTGCTTCCTAATATCGGTCCCAAAACCGGTAAAGAACTGGTTGCCTATTGCGGTGGCGTGGAAGCTGTTTTTCGCGAATCGAAGAAGAACCTGGTGAAAATACCACGAATAGGAGAGGAGCTCGCCAATTCGGTTATTAATGGTAATGTTTTAGCCCGCGCCGAAAAGGAGGTGAATTTTATCGAAAAGCGGGGTATCAGAGCTTATTTTTACCTGGATGCGGGATATCCCCAGCGCCTGAAGCATTGTGATGATAATCCTTTGATGCTCTACTGCAAAGGAAATGGGGACTGGAATGCTCCTAAAATTGTTGGCGTAGTGGGAACCCGCAAAGCTTCTGAATACGGGAAAATTGTATGTGAACAGTTGATAACCGATCTGTCTCACCATGATGATCTTTTAGTAATCAGCGGACTGGCCTACGGGATAGATAGCTGTGCTCACCGCATGGCCCTTGATGCCGGTATTCCTACGATGGCTGTGCTCGGTCATGGATTAGACCGAATCTATCCCCCGGTAAACAAAGGAGTGGCTGCTAAAATGGTTGAAAATGGCGGGCTTGTTAGTGAATTTCCCAGTAAAACCCCACCCGACCGAGAGAATTTTCCGAAGCGCAACCGTATTGTAGCAGGCATGGTTGATGCCGTGATTGTGGTGGAGTCGGGGGTTAAAGGCGGAGCACTCATTACAGCCGATATTGCCAACTCCTACAATCGGGATGTCTTTGCCGTGCCCGGCAAACTTCACGATACCTATTCGCAGGGATGCAATAACCTTATCAAAACCAACCGGGCAGCCCTTGTCGAATCGGCAGCCGATATAGATTATATCATGGGATGGGACCAGGCTTCTCAAAAAAAGCAGAACCGACAGCGAAAGCTTTTCCTGGAACTTTCGGAGGAAGAGGAAACTATTGTGAATGCCCTGCGCAAAGAGGGGACCATGGCCATTGACGAATTGATCCTGGAGACAAAGATGGGGGCTACCCGTATTGCCTCGTGCTTGCTGAATCTTGAGTTTGAAGGTGCCGTTAAGTGCCTGCCCGGCAATGTCTATTGTTTATTGGATTGATTTTTACCTTTTAGCTCTTTGTTGAGTTCATCGCGCCGGATATGATCGATATCATCCCGCTGGGTTTGCATAGCCTGCCGGAAAAGAAGAACGGCAATGAGAAGAGCGAGGCCTCCTGCAATGTATAGCACGGAAGTATCTTCCGTAAACAGGGCAAACTGGTACAGGCCATGAAAAAAGGCAGCAGCACCCAGCGCCAGAACAGGGAAAATGAACAAGCTATATTTGAATTTGCCAATACTGATAAAAAATCCCATAATTATGGCAAAAAGGATATGAAAAGGTACGGAAAGAAACCCTCCGAACTGGGAAAAATGCATGCCTCCATTAGTAAAAATAAAATACGCATTTTTGGCCAGTATAAAACCTAAAGAAATGGCGATGGAATATAAAATACCCCGGATAGGGGAGTTATAAGCCTTGTTGTGGTAAGAATATAAACGCAGAACCAGGAATTTGGGGAGTTCTTCCATTAAGCCGACCACAGCAAATGCAAAAAACAGGGTGCGATTGAGGCTGCGCGTAGTGGCCAGCCCCACAGAGTCCATGAGATAAATCAAAAGGATAGCAGGAAGAAAGGATAAAATGCCTAAATAGAAACTGTTTCGAAGCACCACATGATTGTCCCGCTCCGCATTTTTGTGGCTGATAGTGAGATAAATAATACTTATGGCAGGGGCAATCAGAAGGATCAATATTGGTTCAAAACTCATCATGTTTTTTTTATATTTGCTTTCAAATGTTTTGACAAACAGGGTGCTTTATTAAATTGCTTCGTTAATCAACATTATAGTCCCTGTATTCTTAACATTAAATTATGGGTTTAAAGGTAAAGAAGATCATAGAATAATAAAATCAAAAAGACATTTTATCGATGAGTAAACAAGCTATTTTAAATAAGCAGTACCGAATAAACAAGATATTACTGTGGCTATAGAGGGAATTGTACGCAAGTCAACGGGTAGTTGGTACATTGTTCGCGCAGATGATGGCGCGGAGTATGAGTGCAGGATAAAAGGAAAGTTTCGTATAAAAGGTATCCGGGCCACTAATCCTGTTGCTGTCGGTGATCGCGTCTCCTTTAAGCTCGACCCGCATAATGTGGGTTTGATCCATGAAATTAAGGAAAGAACCAACTACATAATCCGTCAGTCAACCCGCCAGTCTAAGGCGTCTCATGTCATCGCCGCCAATATCGACCAGGTGGCTCTGATTATCACTCTGGCCTATCCCCGCACTTCCCGCGGATTTATCGATCGTTACCTGGTAACTGCTGAAGCGTATCATATTCCGGCCGCTTTGATCTTTAATAAAACCGACCTCTATGATAAAAAGATAAGGGAGTATCACGACTACCTAATCGCGATGTATCGGAAAATAGGGTATCCCTGCTTTGCCGTTTCGGCTAAAACCGGCGATAACCTCGAAGAGCTGAAGCCCTGGTTAAAAGGTAAGATAACATTGCTGTCAGGGCACTCAGGGGTAGGGAAATCCGCTTTAATTAATATGTTGGATGTTTCTAAGAACAGGAAAGTGGCCACCCTCTCGCAGGCTCATAGCAAAGGCAAGCACACAACTACCTTTGCCGAGATGCTGGACATGGAGTTTGGTGGAAATATTATCGATACGCCGGGGATTAAAGAATTTGGCTTGTTCGATTTTGATAAAGAGGAGGTCGCCGAGCGGTTTCCTGAAATGAGGGCGCGGATGCATGAGTGTAAGTTTCACAATTGCACCCATGTGCATGAACCTAAGTGTGCGGTGAAAAAGGCCGTGGAAGACGGGGAGATAGATAAGGGGCGTTATGAAAACTATCTGAGCATACTTAATGATGATTATTTTGAAATAAAAGAATGGGAATAATATGAGAGCAGTTATACAACGTGTGTCGAAGGCTTCCGTGGAAATCGACGGAGAAACTAAAGGAAAAATCAATAAAGGCGTGCTGATTCTTTTGGGAATCGAAAACGAAGATACCCAAGAGGATATCCAATGGTTATCAGCCAAAATAGCCAAGCTCAGAATATTTCCTGATGACGAAGGCGTAAACAACCTTTCGCTGCTTGATGTCGAGGGCGAGGGCATGGTCATCAGCCAGTTCACATTGCACGCCAGCACCAAAAAAGGCAACCGCCCTTCCTACCTGAAAGCCGCCAAACCGGATGTCTCCATACCGCTCTACAATCAGTTCATAGAGCATTTTGAGGGAGAGATAGGAAAAAAAGTGGCTACCGGCGAATTCGGCGCTCATATGAATATTACCCTAACCAACGACGGTCCGGTCACTATACTGATCGATACGAAGAATAAAGAATAGAATAGGGGGGGCTGCAAACAAGGTGCTATAACAACCTTCCAACTCTCCGGGAAGGCCGGCGGGCTGGAAAGAGGTGGAAGGTTTGACAGTGACTGAAGTCCAGACAGGTTTTGCTGCTGCTTTGTACTTGAATAGGAATTGTTAATTAGTAATTGGTTAATTGGTGAAGAACCTGTTTCCTTTTACCAGTAGAGGCTCTTTTATTTTAACCTTCTCCCTTTCTTCTTTGTTCATGGCTGATAAAATCCTGTCATCTATCCCCGTTTTCCCATCACTTTCAAAATAAAGGCAAACTCCATAGCCGTTTCCCGGTAGCGCTCGAAGCGGCCTGCCGAGCCGCTGTGCCCATAGTCCATTTGGGTGTAAAACAGCAATGGGTTATCATCGGTTTTCATGTCGCGGAGTTTTGCCACCCACTTCGCCGGCTCCCAGTATTGCACCTGCGAATCGTGAAAACCTGTAGTAACAAGCATGGCCGGGTAAGGCTGTTTTGTCACGTTGTCATAGGGCGAGTAGGAGAGTATATAACGATAGAATACCGGATCGGTCGGATTCCCCCACTCATCATATTCGCCGGTGGTTAGCGGAATGCTGGTATCCAGCATGGTGGTGACGACATCCACAAACGGCACGGCGGCTAGGATCCCCTTATACAAGTCAGGACGCTGATTGGCAATGGCTCCCATCAGCATCCCTCCGGCACTTCCTCCCATCGCAAAAAGCCGGTCGGGGGAGGTATAGCTTTTATTTACCAGGAATTCCGCTACATCATTAAAATCCGAAAAAGTGTTCTTCTTGTTCAGAAGTTTACCGTCTTTGTACCACTGCCGCCCCATCTCCTGGCCGCCCCGTACATGGGCAACGGCAAAACCAAAACCACGTTCCAGCAGGCTTAAGCGGGCATAGCTGAACCATGGATCAACGGAGATGCCATACGACCCATAGCCAAGAAGCAACATGGGCATCGTGCCGTCTTTGACGCATTCCACCGGCGCAACAATAGAGACGGGAACCAGCCTACCGTCTTCGGCCGTGGCAAACACCCTTTCCGTTTCATAGTCCAGCGGATTGTATTCCCCCAGGACTTCCTGTTTTTTTAAGACGGTTTTTGCCTGGGTTTTGTAGTGAATTTCCTCCGTTTGCGGCGGAGTAACGAGGGAGGAATACTTGTAGCGTAATTTATCCGTATTAAATTCAGGATTGAAGGCGAGGAAGACCGTATGGGCTTTTTCAAAAAAAGGCACATAATAATCCAACTGCTCGTCCCAACTTATGATTCGTAACCGTGTCATTCCTTCGCCCCTCTCTTCCAGGGCCATAAAATCACGGAAAAGGTCAAAATCTTCTAGCAGAATGTTTTTACGATGAGAGAGAACTTCCGACCAGTTTTCTTTACCGGTATATTCCATCGGGGTTTTCATTAACCTGAAATTTTCGGCCCGGAGATTGGTTAAAATATAAAAATGATCTTCAAAATGTTCTGCCGTGTATTCCAGGTGTTTTTCGCGTGGCTGGATAACTTTCATTTCACTACCAGGTTTTTCCGCCGGGATAAAACGATACTCATCGGCTTCTGTGCTTCCTGAATGAATGAAAATATATGCTCTCGATTTCGATTTGAAAACATCCACATCAAAGGTAGGATCGGTTTCTTCGTAAACCGGAATATCCTCTGATACTGATGTTCCCAGTGTATGCCTGTAAACGCGGTAGGGCCTGAGCGATTCATTTTTTACAGGATAAAAAAGGGTTTTGTTATCCGCAGCCCAGGTCATATCGCCGGTGGTACCGGCAATATGTTCATGGAAGGTTTCCCCGGTTTCCAGGTCTTTAAAATGAATCGTGTATTTTCTGCGACTGACGGTATCGATGGAATAAGCCAAATAGCGATTGTTCTCGCTGACAGCCAAAGAGCCTGTTTCAAAGTAATCATAACTTTTTGCCATTTGATCGGCATCAAGCAGAACTTCTTCACCGGCACGCGGTTCATCCTTCTGACGCAGAAATAAGGGATGCTCGGCCCCTTTTTCGTAACGGGTGTAATAAAGATAACCGTTTAACCGATAGGGCACCGACTGATCTTCCGGCTTTATTCGGTTGGTGATTTCTTCGAAAAGCCGGGACCGGAGCTCTTCTGTGTCCTTTAGTTGTTGCCGGGTGTATTCATTTTCTTTTTTAAGGTAATCCATTACTTCAGGATTATCGCGTTCCTTAAGCCAGTAGTAAGGATCATTGCGCGTGTGGCCGTGCTTGACTAATTTTCTCTCTTTTTTTATTGCCTTTGGTGGTTTCATGTGGTTTGCCTGATTTGGATTATAGACCTAACAAGCCCACAAAGTTCTTGTTTTTTATGGAATGCAGCCCGGAAACCAATAAAAAAGCCCCGCAATATCTGCGGGGCTTTTCCTTAAGCGGATGAGCTATAGTTTTTTCGGATGCTTACCGGACTGGAAGTGTTCTTCGATTTCTTCCAGCGAATGGCCTTTGGTTTCGGGTATGTAGGTGGCCACAAAAATCAACCCCAATACACCTATGGCGGCATAAATGAAAAAGGCGCCCCCAAGGTTGATAATTTCCTTGCCGGGATCTACGGGTGAGGCCATCATTCCTGTGGTGGCTTTCCCCAGCGATAAGAAAGTATTAGCCACGATAAAGTTGGATATCCAGTTTACCATGGTGGCGATACTCATCCCTAAGCCCCGGATTTTGGTCGGAAATACCTCCGAAATAAGGAGCCATGCTATGGGACCGAGGCTGATGGCAAAAAAGGGAATATAAATAATCATGGCAGTAAAGGACATCCATTTTAATGCCACGTCGCTCTCATTAAAGAATGTAAAAGCTATACCTATTGTTACCAAAGCGGCTATCATACCCGACAAGCCGAGGTAAAGCAAAGGCTTCCGGCCCCAGCGGTCAACAAGAAAAATGGCTACCACGGTAAAAATCACATTCACCGCACCGATAGGCAGCGATGGTAAAATAGCATTATAAACCGGGTCGGCAGCACCAACACCGAAACCTGCCATTTCAAAAATGGTGGGGGAATAATAGATGATGGTGTTAATACCCGTAAACTGCTGGAAGAACATGACTCCTATCCCTATCAAAAGGGCCGGGCGAACCCATTTGGCTCTAAGTTCTTTGAGTGATCCTCCTTCCTTTTTTTCTTTTCGGATGTTGACTTTGATCTTCTCAAGAACTTCCTCTTTATTGCTTTCGCCTACCTTGTCAAGCACTTTTCTGGCCTCCTTTTCACTTCGATAGGAGAATAACCACCGGGGTGTTTCCGGAAGGAAAAACATGCCAATGCCCAAAATTAAGGAGGGGACCAGTCCCACTAAAAACATCCAGCGCCAGCCTTCTTCAAAATCCGCAAAACCGAGGTCCACCAGGTAGGAGGCGAATATACCCACAGTGATAGCCAGTTGGTTGATGGATACCAAAGCGCCCCGGGCATGCGAAGGAGAGACTTCCGAGATGTAAAGCGGAACGGTATAGGAAGCCACACCAATAGCCAAACCAACGATCAGGCGCCAAATGATAAGCAAAGTTACTGTATTGGCAGCGGCAAGACCCACAGAGGCAATAGCAAAAGTGAAAGCGGTGATAATCAAAACCTTTTTCCTGCCCAGGTTATCGGCTATTTTACCACTTCCAATGGCTCCGATAGCAGCTCCCAATACGGTGATACTTACAATCCATTCCTGGGTTCTTTCAGGAAGCTGTTGCATCCCGTTAATCAGAAGGTTCGGATCATCTTTGATTAAAAGAATGGCTCCCGAAATAACTCCGGTATCAAAACCGAAAAGCAATCCTCCAAAAGCGGCAATAGCCGCAATTAAAATTACAAAGCCTTTATTGTACTTTTTCTGTTCCATATTAATGTGTTTTGTTAGATGTTTACCTTCATTTGTTACTTAGAAATTTATCATTATAAACTTCGCCTCCGTTTTATCCTTATCGAAAGAATCAATAAAATTAGTCAAATAATAGAGAACCTTAATGTTTAAGTAGGCTCAAATCTACTTATTAAAACGTTTGATAGTATATTTTAAGTAGGAAAAAAGAGGATGAGAAAGGAATGATGTAGTGCGGCTTTAATCCCCGAAGGGAAAATATTACCGAGATCATTGGATTATTAGCTCATCACAATTAGTATGTATTTGAACACCTCAAAATATTTAAAAAGGGATTTACTCAGCGAGATGAGTTATAGGAGCATGACCTTATAAATTCTTTGTTAAAACGAAAGATCAAAACCGAAACTTGGCATTATGGGTAACTGGTCAATCCTTTCATTGGTAACGCGGTCCACAAAGAATACGTTCTCCCTGTTGTAGGCGTTTGTTACTCCAATATTGATATTCAGTTTAGAATTGGGACCCAGGTAAAATATCTTTTTCAGCCCCAGGTCCAGGCGATGATAGTATGACAACCTTGCTTCGTTGTACTCGGCATAAAGCAATTCGAATTGTTCGTTAACCGTGGTATAATCCGTATCAATACCGTCTTCGAAATTAATCTGGCCGTAAGCGCCCTGGGTTTGGGTGAATGGGAAGGGAGATCCCAGGTTCCAGCGAGCATTTGCTTTCCAGTCGTCATGTTTGCCAAAAGTGTAGTTAGCGACAATATTCAGGTTATGGCGCCGGTCATAATGCGGACTATAGGTATCAAAAGCATCTTTGCGGGTTACATATCCCAGCGTATAAACCGTGTATATGTTTGCTTTGCCGGTTTTGTATTCAAGGGTGATATCAGCTCCGTATGCTTGTCCCTTTTCTATAATGAAGTCCTTCACAAGCCGATCCGGTTGATCCGGGTTCGTGTTTTCATCATAAAGTTTGTTCCTGTTGATGTTAGTTAGCTGGGAGAAATTCTTGAAATAGCCTTCAATGTTGGTACTCAGCTTATCGGAGAAGTCATATTCAACCCCCACCACCAGGTGCTCTGACTTCTGAAGGCTATGGTTGATCCTTTCGCCTCTGAATGTATCAGGTAAATTTTCCGGCCCCGATAAAATTCCGTAAAACAGATTCACTACATCCTTACTGCTTTTGGCACTGATAAGGTTTTGAGAATAGAGCCCCCCCGCCATCTTAAAACGAAGTTGCTCATTGGCATTATATTTTAGGGCAATCCTGGGTTCGGCAGAGAGGGCAGAATGAGAGCCATAATATTGTAAGCGTAGCCCAGGCTCTAGAATCCAATTATCTAACAAAAATTTACCTTTTGCGAATCCAGATAGATCCGTGGTGTTTTGTTTTTGCTGAATTTTTCGGCCTACCGCGTTGGTGAAATAAAAATCTGTTGTAAAGCCATTGATGCGTATCCCGTACTGCAATTTGTTGTCTCCCTGGATATAAGAAACATCCAGCCCCAGATCAAAGCCGTTAATACTGCTTGTGCGAGGCTCGGTGGAGATATTGTCCATTCTCGCTTCATAATCTGAATAAGCAAAGTAACCTTCTATGAGTATGGGGCTGGCACCGGGAATAATTACGAAGTTGGAGCCTGCTCCCAGGGCATCCCATTGGAAATCGGACAAGGCCCGGTAATTATTGACACGGTCCTGGTAATTAAAACCGAAAAAGTTTATTTTACTCCCGTTTTTGGTATTAAGGGATACTTTTCCATACAAATCAGTAAATGAAAAAGGAAGGCCGTCCTCGTTAGCATAAGAATATAATGTATTAGCGGTTTCATTGAGATAGGAATGTTTGGCCGAAAGGATGAATGAAGAGCTTCCTTCGCCTTCATCTGTCAGTTTTTTTATCGGTCCTTCTACATTGAGCTTAGCTCCGAAAGTGTTGGCCGATAGGTTGCCGGTATGGCGCGTTTTATTGCCGTCCCTGGTAGTGATGTCCATAACCGACGAAATTCGTCCGCCGTATTCGGCTCCGAATCCTCCTGTATGTACCTCAACGTTTCGGATAATATCCGTATCAAAAACCGAGAATAGCCCTATGGAGTGAAAGGGGTTGTATATTGTCATGCCGTCCAGCAACACTTTATTCTGGATTGGCGAACCTCCTCTGATATAAAGCTGTCCTCCCTGGTCGCCGGTAAAAATCACCCCGGGCAATACCTGCATGTATTGAGCAATATCAGGCTGGCCACCAACACTGGGGATGCGCTTGATATCGAGTGGCGTTAGCTTGACCATGGATGTTTGGGTTTCCGTGCGGGCTTCAGTTTTTTTGGCAGAAACATTAACCCCTTCAATATTAACCGATCCCGGGGTCAGGTATAACTTTTTGGTTTTTACCTGGCCTTCTTTTAAGCTGATAGGCTTGTGCAGGGTATCATACCCCATAAATGTGACGGTGAGTGTGTAATCTCCCGGTGGGATGTCAGTGATCGTAAAAAAGCCGTTATTATCGGTGGTGGCCCCATAAGTGGTGCCTTCCATGTAAACATTAGTATATATAACAGGTTCTCCGGTTTTGGCCGAATAAACGAATCCGCGAACAATGGCTTCCTGAGATACAACATTACTTATCGTAATGAACAGAGCAGCCACGAAGAGAAGTGCTTTTGGTTTTGGCATAATCCTTCCTTTAGTTTTTTAAGGGAAAACAAAATTAAAATATTTTAACTGCAATCCGGGAAAAAAAGAGGGTTTATGCAATGGCTATTGGATTATCCTGGTTTTTAACCGGGCATCCGGAAGCATGCATTGCTCCCTTCGCTTAAAAATCCTGTAACGATTTGCTGCAATCAACCGATATATTCCATCCCGGATTTTTTTTGGTAAGATTTTTAAAAGGCGCAAAAGGTTGTATGGAAAACGTAAATATTTTGCAATTTGAATGACGGCGTCCGATAAGGTATATATATGACCATTATCCACAAAGATGACACTCATATCCGCTGATATCCCCGGAGGTAATTCAGAAGAAAATGCCTGTCCCAGCGAGGTCTCGGAGTGAGTAAAGCGGATGAGGCCGCTACGGTCATACCTGGCGATGATATGTACCGAACCGTTGCATATAACGCAGTGACCATCGTAGATAATAAGCTTCTGCGGAATTTTTTGATAATTAACCATTCCTTCTTTTTTGAAATCCTTGATTATTAGAACAAAATCGTATGCAACCATGTTTATTTTTAAAACATATCGCTAAATTATCAGATTTCACTATATTTATGGGCTAAATATGAACAAATGAACATAAGCATATAGTATAATAAAAAAACAAGTTTTAAATGGAGAAAATTAAAGTGCAAAATCCTGTGGTTGAATTGGATGGCGATGAAATGACCCGGGTTATCTGGCAGTTTATTAAGGAGAAGTTAATCTTTCCTTATGTGGATGTCGAAACCAAGTATTATGATTTAAGTATCCAAAGCAGAGATGCCACAAACGACCGGATAACTGTTGATGCTGCCGAAGCTATTCAGAAATATCATGTCGGGATTAAATGTGCCACCATTACACCGGATGAAAAAAGAGTGGAAGAATTTAACCTAAAAAACATGTACCGCTCCCCGAATGGTACGATCAGAAATATTATCGGCGGAACGATTTTCCGGGAGCCGATCCTGATCAACAATGTCCCAAGGTATGTGCCGGGTTGGAAAAAACCTATTGTGGTTGGCAGACATGCATTCGGGGATCAATATAAAGCCACCGATTTTGTTGTAAAAGGAAAAGGAACCCTGACGCTAACGTTCACCCCCGAAGACGGCGGAGAACCACAAGAGCATCATGTTTATGATTTTGAGGGAGAAGGTGGTGTGGCTATGTCGATGTACAACACCGAGGAATCGATTCGCGGCTTTGCCCACGCATGTTTTAAACAAGCTTTGAAAAAACAGTATCCTTTATATCTCTCTACCAAGAACACCATACTAAAACAATATGACGGGCGGTTTAAAGATATTTTTCAATCCATTTATGAATCGGATTATAAACAACAGTTTGAAGAACTGGGAATAACGTACGAACACCGCTTAATCGATGATATGGTAGCCGCCGCTTTGAAATGGGAAGGCGGTTTTGTATGGGCCTGCAAGAACTATGACGGGGATGTGCAGTCGGATACCATTGCACAAGGCTACGGGTCCCTGGGCCTTATGACTTCGGTGTTGTTGACTCCTGATGGAAAAACCCTGGAGGCTGAAGCTGCCCATGGCACTGTAACAAGGCACTTCAGAAGGCATCAGGAAGGCAAAAAAACCTCTACCAATCCCATAGCTTCCATTTTCGCATGGACCAGGGGACTGGAACATCGAGGTAAACTTGATAACAACCAGGAACTTGTGGTTTTTGCCCAATCCCTGGAAAAAGTATGCATAGAAACCGTGGAGTCGGGTAAGATGACCAAAGACTTGGCCTTACTGATTCATGGGGATTCAATGACAGCAGAACACTATCTGTCTACTGAGGATTTCCTGGAACAAATTGACCGGAATCTCCAGGCAGAGCTTTCAAAATGATAAAAATTGAAAAATTATGGCAACGTTAAAAGAGAAGCTTTACAAGAAAATTGAAGAGCACCGACCCAGGACAGAAAACCTGGTAAAAAACAATAGTGATGTAGTTGTGGATAAGATTACCATAGGACAAGTAATTGGCGGCATGCGGGGAGTGAAAAGCCTTGTTACGGATATCTCCTATCTCGACCCCGATGAAGGTATTCGGTATCGCGGATACACGCTACCGGAGGTCTTTAAAAAACTCCCCAAACCCAAAGGCGCTGAAATGCCCTATGTGGAAGGATTGTTTTATTTATTGCTGACCGGCGACATCCCTTCGGAAACGGAAGTGGGGGAAGTGGCCGATGAATTTGCCAAACGGCGGATTCTTCCCCGGTATGTCTATGAGGTTATCGATTCGTTCCCCTGTTGCAGTCACCCGATGACGATTTTTTCATCAGCCATCATGACCCTGCAGCGCGAATCTTTCTTTACCAAAAAGTATGAAGCCGGTATGCCGAAATCAGAGTATTGGGATCCGACTTTTGAGGATGCCATGAATCTTCTGGCCAAGCTGCCGGAGATAGGCACCTATATTTATGCCAAGTTATACAGAGATGGAGAAAGAATACAATCGAATCCTTCCCTTGACATGGGAGGTAATTTTGCTCATATGATGGGCATCGACAAACCCTATGATGATGTCTCACGACTGCATTTTATTATTCATGCCGATCACGAAAGTGGTAATGTGAGCGCTCATACAGGCCATCTTGTGGCCAGCTCATTGTCTGATGTCTATCTGTCTATTGCTTCGATGATCAACGGCCTGGCAGGGCCCCTCCACGGAAGGGCCAACCAGGAAGTGCTTAAATGGTTGCAAGGTGTTTATGATAAGATGGGAGGAAAAATCCCCACGGAAGAGGAGATGAGACAGTTTGTATGGGATACCCTCAATGCCGGCCATGTTATCCCCGGATACGGGCATGCGGTGCTGCGTAAGACCGACCCGCGCTATATGATTCAACGGGAATTTAGCCTCAAACATCTTAATAATGATGCTTTATTCAAATACGTGGATCTGCTCTACAGGGTCGTGCCTCCCATATTGAAACAGCAGGGCAAAGCGAAAAATCCCTGGCCCAACCTTGATGCGCAAACCGGTGTGATTCAATGGCACTACGGTGTGACGGAATACGATTTCTATACGGTTTTATTTGGAATAGGAAGAGCGATAGGTATTACAGCTAATATCGTTTGGGATAGAGCATTAGGATATCCACTGGAGCGACCTAAGTCGGTTACTACCGAAATGCTTGAACAAATCGCTCAAAAGAGTGAGAAGAAAAAGCAATGAGGTAAACTGCCGGTTTTTGTTTGGTAGAAGCTGCTTGGAATGTGCATGAGAATTTGTATCTTTCAGGCAGCTTTTAATTTTGTACCCACATGATTCAACAAAAAGAAATTACTTTAAGAAATTACCCGCGAGGGTATCACTTAATTACAAGCGAGATTGAAGGCGCACTGGAGGAGCTGCCTGAAAGAGGCATGGTAAACATATTTATCAAACATACATCCGCCGGCCTGACAATCAATGAGAATGCCGATCCTTCCGTGCGGACGGATTTTGAGACGATATTTAACCGCCTGGTGCCCGAAGGAGCTCCTTATTATACTCACACCATGGAAGGAAGTGATGATATGCCGGCGCATGTCAAAGCTTCCCTGGTGGGAATGTCGGTTACTGTCCCCATAAAAAACGGTCGTCTTGAAATGGGCACATGGCAGGGAATCTATTTTTGTGAATTCCGAAACCGTGCAGGAAGAAGAAAGCTGGTATTAACGGTGTATTCCTGACTAAAGTTTCGCACTTTAAAATTTGAAATGGTAAAATATTAAAAGTTGATATAGAACTATTGAGTCCGGTCTAAAAAGGTCGAAAATATATTTTCAGCTACTTTTTACCCCAACCCTAAAGGGAGAAGTAGCTGAAAATCAGGCTCCCTTTAGGGATGGGGTGAAGCTGATTTTCAGCTTGCCTGATTTTAATCAAGTTTTTAGACCGGACTCACTATTTAAAAAAGCAATCTTTTAATAAAAGATTAATATTCATGGTTCTAAAAAAGATACGAAACTTTAGTAGTTAATTATTTATACCAAATATAAATTTCCTCTTGCCACCGGTTTATTGAATTCATTTCTTCTTGAAAGCAATAATTTTGTAAAAAAATGGGGAAGAAAAAATGATTAAACTGATAGTTATAGCAGCTTTACTGATATTGATTGCCGTTCTGGCGCTAGGATTTCGCATCTTTTTTGTTAAAAACGGGAAATTTCCTGAAACGGAGATAGGCCATAACCGCGAAATGATAAAAAGAGGTATTCACTGTCCGCGGACTATGGATATCGTTGAGCGGAAGGCTTGTAATTCGTGCTCAGCGGCTAAGACCGGATGTATGTAACTCTTTTTTCTTTTCTTGCACCGATTGAATTATTTCCGGGAAGAATTGCTCGAATTCCTTTTTAAAATCATAATAATGAAGGGCTAAATCATCGACGGCCCCACTAAGTTGTGAATAGTAGGGAGTGCGGCGTGATAAACCGTGAAAGGCTCTGTCCAGGAAGTTCAGGTCGCCATAAGAGGCCAGCCAGTCTCTTTTCATAATAAAAGGAAGCAGGATTTTTGTCCGGCCCGGAAGTTTAAAAAAATTACGAAGCAATAGCAGGTAGGTTTCCGTTGTAAAATCTGTCAGTGGTATGCCGGAATAATCTTTCCAGTTGGAAGCCAGGAAATGATCGTAATACATGTCTATCACTACCCCGGAATATCTTCCCTGGCGTGGCTTAATACGTGCTATCCCCTGATGAACCAACCGGTGCTGATCCGTATACTCATCAATGAAGCGATGAAGCTTTATGCCACACTGTATACCTTCTGCGAAGTTGTAAACATTTTTTCCCTTCACATGATCGGCTATAAAGTTGCCGATCTTTATATCATTATCCTTGCCCGAGAGATATAGATGTGCCAGGTAATTCATATTAAGCTGCAAAGTTACTTTATTCTAAGAAATGTTCAGAACCCTGAAAATGTTTATTTAGAAATGTTTCATATTAGCAGGCCGACTGTTGAGATGCCCCTGGTGTGAAAAGCAAATTCAGAAAATATGACTACATTTGTGAAATAAGCAATCAATAAAATTAAGATAAAAACAATCATACCATGCAGAAATTGTTATTACTTGGGGATGAGGCGATAGCCCAGGGGGCTATCGATGCGGGACTATCCGGCATTTATGCATACCCCGGAACACCTTCTACGGAGATTACAGAATATGTGCAAAGTTCGAAGAAAGCACAGGAATTGAATATTCGTTCGGAATGGAGTGCCAATGAAAAAACAGCTATGGAAGCAGCTATTGGCATGTCATATGCCGGTAAAAGAGCTATGGTTTGTATGAAACATGTGGGCCTTAATGTAGCTGCCGATGCTTTTGTCAATTCCGGAATCACCGGTGCTAATGGAGGCCTGGTCGTCGTTTCAGCCGATGATCCCTCTATGCATTCTTCGCAGAATGAGCAGGACTCCAGGTTTTACGGGAAGTTTGCCCTGATACCAACCCTTGAACCCCACGATCAGCAACAGGCATACGATATGGTGCATTATGCCTTTGATATCTCAGAACAACTCGGAACACCTGTTTTGATACGTATTGTGACACGCCTGGCCCATTCGCGATCGGCGGTGCAGAGAAAAGAAACCATTCGACAGCAGAATAAGATTACCTTACCTTCCGATCTGAGTCAGTATATACTTTTGCCGGCGATGGCACGCAAACGTTACCGTACGTTGATCAATAAACAGGACCGTTTCCTTGAACTCTCCGAGACCGGTGGCTATAACACTTATCACGAAGGCAGCGATAAAAGCCTGGGCATTATCGTGAGCGGCCTGGCGTATAATTATCTCATGGAGAATTATGGTTACAGAAAAGTTCCCTACCCGGTGTTACAGGTGGGACAATACCCGGTACCTGAAGCACTGGTGCGTAAAATGGATGAGGAAGTGGATGAATTTATGGTGATTGAAGAGGGCTTTCCCTTTATTGAGGAACAGCTAAAAGGACTGCTCTCCAAAAACATCACCGTAAAAGGTCGTTTGGACGGCAGTTTGCCACGCACCGGAGAATTAAATCCCAATATCGTTGCCAAAGCCCTGGGATTAGAAAGTGGGTATGGCGATCCTGTCCCGTCTTTAGCAGTTTCGCGGCCGCCGGAGTTGTGTAAAGGCTGCCCTCATATCGATACCTACAATGCTCTGAATAAAGCTATGGAAGAGTACGGGCAGGGAAAAGTCTTTTCAGATATTGGCTGCTACACACTCGGCGCATTGCCGCCGTTCCAGTCGATTAATTCTTGTGTAGACATGGGTGCTTCCGTAACTATGGCCAAAGGGGCTGCCGATGCCGGAATGCATCCCTCGATAGCTGTTATCGGTGATTCCACCTTTACCCATTCAGGGATGACAGGTTTGCTGGATGCGGTAAACGATAATTCCAACGTCGTGATTATGATACTGGACAATGCCACCGTCGCAATGACCGGTGGTCAGCATTCCTCCGCACTGAATCGCCTGGAGTCCATTTGCAAAGGGATAGGAGTGGAAGAAGACCACATTCGTGTGTTGTCACCGCTTCCGAAAAATCTGGAAGAGAATACCAACGCTATTAGAGAAGAACTCGGATATGAAGGCGTATCGGTTATTATTCCCCGCCGCGAGTGTATTAAGACGTTGAGCAGACGTATGAAGACCAAAGCAAAGAAGAAGAAAAAGGAGAGTACTCAGTAATGGTTGAATGACAAAAAAAACAATGCAATGAAAAAAGATATAATTTTAGCGGGCGTCGGTGGACAAGGAATACTATCCATCGCAGCAACAATTGGAATGGCAGCAGTCGATAAAGGGCTATACCTGAAACAAGCCGAAGTGCACGGTATGTCGCAACAAGGCGGGGAGGTGCAATCTCACCTCAGACTCTCGGACCGGCCCATAGCATCAGACCTTATCCCGGAAGGCGAAGCGGATATTATCCTGGCTGTTGAACCCCTGGAATCACTTAAATATTTGCCCTGGCTTGCCCCGGAAGGATGGTTGATTACCAACACCGTGCCTTTTAAAAATATTTCAAATTATCCTCATATTGATGAAGTTATAGCCAGGATCAAGGAGCGAAAAAACCATGTGGCAATGGACGCCGAATCGATAGCTAAAAATATCGGATCCGTTAAAGCTACTAATATTGTTGTGCTGGGAGCCGCTGCTCCTTTCCTCGGGATTGAATACGAAGCTTTTGAAAAAGCTTTGCGGAATATATTCGGACGCAAAGGGGAGGAGATAGTGAATATGAACCTGAAGGCATTGAAATCCGGCCAGGAATTAGCTACTGCGAATAATTAGAATTTATTTTTAAATTGATAAAACTCTTGTTCCTTTTTGGATAAAAATGATATAATTTCGCTGCAATTAAAGCGAATAGGAGTGTAGATGTTGAGAAATACTATTACGGATCTTTTGATCGTATTATTGCTGGGAATTGGGGTTTTATTGATTATTGTCTTTTATCCTGCTGAGGAAGAATCGGCCGATCGGTTTCAAGCCATATCTCCCCGCGAAATTGCTCTTCCTGAAGTTAATATAGCTTTTGGCGTGGAAGTGGATTCATTGCAGCATCATTCAGCAAAAGTGAGAAGGAATGAACATGTATCGGATATTCTCAGACGGTTTGATGTGGATTACGCCACCATTGACCGTCTGGCCCGCCAATCGAAAGAAATTTTTGATGTGAGGAAGATAAAGCGGGGCAATTCGTATCATATCTATTATTCAGGGGGAGATACAGCAAGAAGAGTGCATTACTTTATTTATGAAGAAGATAAAATAAACTATGTCACCTATGATCTTCGCGATCCTTTTAATATAGATATTCTGAAGGGACAGAAAGTGGTAAAGAAAAAGCAGGCCTGGGTAAAAGGAACTATCGATAATTCCCTGTGGATGACGCTGAGTAATAGCGGAAATGATCCATTGCTGGCCTTAAAACTATCTGAAATTTATGCCTGGACCATCGACTTTTTCGATCTACGCAAAGGAGACCGCTATATTGCCCGCTACAATGAAAACTATGTGGATGGAGAAAAGATAGGCAACGGACAAGTGCTGTCGGCCCTGATGGAACATAAAGGAGAGCGGTTTTATGCCTTTTATTATGACCAAGATACTATCGATGATTATTTTGACGAAAAGGGGGCCAGTTTGCGCCGGACCTTATTGAAAGCTCCCTTGAATTACCGCCGGATAAGCTCAGGGTACTCTTCCAATCGTTATCATCCGGTCCTCAAAATATATCGCCCTCATCGGGGTGTGGACTATGCCGCACCACGGGGCACCCATGTTTTTTCGATTGGGGACGGAGAGGTCATTGAAAAAGGCTATGAACGTAGAGGCGGAGGACGTTACCTGAAGATCAAACATAATTCGATGTATACCTCAGTTTACATGCATCTCTCCGGTTATGCTTCAGGGATATATACCGGGAAACGAGTAAAACAGGGCCAAAGGATTGGCTTTGTGGGAAGCAGTGGGCTGGCTACAGGTCCGCATCTCGATTTTCGTATTTACAAACATGGTTCTGCGGTGAACCCATTGAGGGTAGAATCACCTCCCGCCAAACCTATCGATTCTTCTCAGCTCAAGGAGTACAAGAATTTCATTAAACCTTTAAAAGCTGAATTGGACGAACGTTTGGAAGAAGGAGATAGCAAGATTGTCTTTCGCGAAAATCACGGTTTGTAACGGCAGCAGAAAGTGGTGCGGCAAAATTGAAGAAACAAATACGATTATTTTTTTTGATTCAGCATATCCAGAGCATACTCAATAATGGTGTCTTTCTCATTAAGTAAATCGTCTTCATCCATATCGAGGTACTTGTCAGGGGGAATACCGTTTTCAATATTGAAACCAACGGGACTTAGTTTTTTTGAAGCAGAAAAACGATAGGTCCATCCATTGGGTAATTCGGCTGATATGGGGATGCCTCCGCCCCCGCCTGTTTTGTCACCCAACACCGTCACATGATCCAGTTGTTTCATAGCCAGCACGAAAGTGTTGGTTGCACTGTAACATTGACGGTTGGTAAGCAAAACCACGGGCTTGTGCCATTTTGCCCCGTCGGCCGGTTCTATGTATTTCTTATCAGGTTCTGTGAAAGCATCATGAGCAGGCCCATTCTGAAAATAATCTTTTGCATACATGTATTCCTCAGAAGTGAAATGGCTTGCCAAATCTTTTATCAATTTTGTGTAGCCCCCACCATTGTTTCTTACATCGATAATAAGTCCCGTGGCATCCTGGTATTTATTCAGCAAATAATTCACATGGCTGTCACTGAAACTTTTTCCAAAAGAACCATAATAGATGTAGCCCGTATTATGAAGCCATGTGTTTTCAAAAGGTCCTGTGATTTCATATTCATCCCCGAGGTAATGTCTTTGAATCAAGTCGTAATCAAAATTGGTGGGATAATTCAGGTAATACTCCCAGTAGCGGGTTACATCAAATGTAGCCACCAGGTTTACATGCCCGTCTTTGAGCGTACCGAGCATATCGTCAAACACATCAAAAAGCTGGGTGCGTGACATGCCTTGCGATACTTGCGGGCGGTAGACCTGGCGTATGGAGTCCCAATCGATGGATTTGTAGGTGAAAAAAGCGTATTTTTTGTCGAGGGTTGACCATAATTGATCGAAATTTTTTACCGGGTTATTGGCCGGTTCCTTTTCGAAAAGAGACTTTTCGCAAGAGAAGAGGATAAACACGGGCACTATGAGTAATAAAAATGTTTTTTTCATCGGATTATAGTTTAAACAGGGTTGAAAATGAAACAGCATGAGATGCTTCATACATTTCCGATACATTGCGATGATGGGCAAACAACCATCCATATCTTAGTCGTAAGGCATTACCGTTTTTCAGATAATAGACCAGATTCAGGTCTGTCATAATTTGCTGGTAATCATCAACAGTTTCAAAACTTTCACTATTCGCCAGGGCGACAAATAAATTTTCATTCATGGATATCTCTAATTCAGTTGTGGACCTGGTGTAGGAGGGCCGTTCGATAAAATTGAGGAGTGCAAAAGAAAGATCGGCCGTGGCACCGAACTTCCGCTCAAAAAGTGTGAAGTCTTTGGCAAGGCGGGCAGCCAAACCAATGGATGAGTTTATATCCAACAAAAAAGCATTATTGGTAAACCGTAAGTTGTCTTTGGCATATACCTGGTTGTGCCAGTTTGCCCCTATTTTAAGGTTTACGGGATAACCCGATAGTGTATCGGTGACAGGTTGAAGGTGTCTGTAAGTTATTTCTCCAAACGTGCTAATCGCCCGCGAGTCAAAATCAGGATACCTGTCCGACTTAATGGAGCCCAAAGCAAAAGCACCGTAGACTTCATTTACAACACCCTGTTTATTGATTCTTTTGTATCCGGTTCTTAGCGCTCCGTGATGTCCCCGGTAAGTCATCGGCGACATTAAATCGTCTTTGTTGCTGACATAAACCCATTGCGGAGCAAAAGTGAGGTAATGATCAATGGATTGGGTATGTGCGGGTACGATAAAAAAACATAAAATTGCAATAATCCCTGCTTTTTTCATACTTGTTGTAATTTCTCAGGTAAGCAAATGTATTTATTTTTTGAACATTTTCAATTTTCTATCGTTTGGTTCTTACATTTATTTATAAGCAATCTAAATAAAAATAAGTCGAATCAAAAAATAAAAAAACAATGGCAAATTTTAAATTTCCGGATCTACCATATTCCTACGATGCACTGGAACCTTACATTGATGCACAGACAATGGAACTTCACTACTCCAAGCATCATAAAGGTTATTTCACAAAATTCACCAACGCAATTGAAGGAACGGAGCTGGAAAACAAATCATTAGAAGAGCTTTTCGCTAATGTAAGCAACCATCCTGTAGCAGTTCGCAACCATGGCGGCGGTTTTTATAATCACAGACTCTTTTGGGAAATCATGTCGCCAAACGGAGGTGGCGAGCCTCAGGGTGAAGTAGGAGAAGCGATTAAGAAAACATTTGGTTCGTTCGATAATTTTAAAGAACAATTTGCTACGGCAGCTAAAGGTCGTTTCGGAAGCGGATGGGCCTGGCTAATTGTAAATGACAACAAAGAGCTGGAAATTTGCTCAACCCCCAACCAGGATAATCCCCTGATGGATGTCTCCGATTGCAAAGGCCAGCCGATTTTTGGTTTGGATGTATGGGAGCATGCCTATTATTTGAAATATCAAAATCGCCGTCCCGATTACATTGAAGCATTCTGGAATGTCGTCAACTGGGACGCGGTAGATAAAAATTACAAAGCTGCTAAAAAGTAAACACTAGTCGAGAGTTTGTTGCTTTGCTGTTGCATTCTCATAATTTGTTTGTATTTGGTTAATAGTGTGAAAGCCACTTCCTTAATAAGGGGTGGCTTTCTTTTTTGCTGATTTTTTTTGCCCAAAATTGATGATTTACAATTGCGAAAATTTGTTGATTTTAAATTGCTATTTACAGCAAGTCAAAAAAATGCCTGAAAGGCATTGATGTAAAAGCACAGCCCGCCCGAACGTACCGTTCGGTACGGGCGGGGGTGGAGCGCAGCGAAACCCTTTGAAACAAGGAATCGCGTCATTCAAAGCTCTGAAAGAGCGTAACGTAATCACCTACAACCTTAAACCTTCGCCTTATCCAAATCATTTTTACGTGACGGGCTTTCAGCCCTCTGATTATGCGCTGTACCTTCCTCACAGGGTTCCATTTCATTCCACCCCCGCCCGAACGTACCCGTTCGGTACGGGCGGGCTGTGCTTTTACAGATCAGGGCTTCGCCCTTTTAAGAAGGTTTGTATAGTGCAATCGTCTTTTCGTCATTGATACAATTAATTTTCATAATAAAAGGTAAAAAGAATCTTAATGTATTATACAAATGAACTTTCAGTGTGCAAGTCAAAAAAATGCCTGAAAGGCATTGATGTAAAAGCACAGGGTGGAGCGCAGCGGAACCCTGTGATAAATGGCCAACGTTATCCCAAAAGCTCTGAAAGAGCGTTACGTAATCACCTATAACCTTAAACCTTCGCCTTATCCA
>JAIPBX010000107.1 GCA_021738485.1 Bacteroidales bacterium
CCGTATCGCTTTTGGCGGCGATGCGCAGCTGGTTGTCCTGCATGTTGAACTGCATGACCTGGAGGTAGACTTCCTGGCGGAAATCGATGCGGTCTTGCTCCACCTCGCTGCGGACCAGCTCGCGGTTCGACTCGGCCATGCGTATCTGTCCTTTGGCCAGTCCCCAATCCACTATCGGGACGCTTATCCCCACCGACAACCGTTGCTGCTCGGAAGGGTCACGGTACGCATTCGTAAAATCCACCGCACTCTGGGTCAAGCCGTACACCGCGTAGATATCCATGCTAAAACGGTTCTGCAGGCGGGCTTTGTTGACCTCCCGGTTGGCTTGCATCAGGCGGCGCTCGAATGCCAGCGCCTGCGACTGGTTGTCGAGGGCCTGCTGAATCGCCCGGTCGGGTTGGGCATCAAAGTCGGGCGGGTCTTTCGGGGGCACCAATTCCAAAGGCTCCTCTTCGGGGAGTTTCAGAAAGGATTTCAGCCGAAACAGCCGGTCTTCCAGGGTGAGCTCCGATTCTTCCACCGCGGCGTTGGATTTCAAAAGTTGAAGCTCCAACTGCAGCAGCTCGTTTTCGGCGATGGTTCCGATGTTGTAACGACCCTGGGCGATTTTGTAGAGCGTATCGTTGTTGGCCTGGTTGATTTTGTTGATTTGATGCTGCATCTGGGCCATGAGCACATCGAAAAACAGGTTGGTGGTTTTCAGGGCTACCTGCTCCATCGACTCGATGTAGCTTTGTTTGGCTTCCTTGTACTTGAGCGGTTCAATCTCCTTATCCCACTTGTAGGGGACAAAATCAAACAGGGGTTGGGTCAGTCCAATGTTAATGGGGGTCGACAGGTAGGACGTGACCGTTGAATCGCCCTGAAAAATATCCAGCCGTTCAACGCCCGAGCGCATAAAAATTTCTCCTCCGGTAAACCCGATTTGTTGCGAAAGCTGCATATTCACCGATGAAGAGGCGGACTCCGAGGAGCGGAAAATGAAACTTCCGTCATCCTGCTGGATGCTTTGGATAGAGCGGTTCAAATCCGGCAGGGTGGCATTGAGGTTGAGCTTCGGGCGGTAAGTCGCCTGGAAGGTGCGGTATTGCCAGTACTTGCTTCGGAACTGATGCTTGGCCGCCATTGCATCCGGGGCTTTTTCCTTAGCAATGGCAATGGCATCCTCCAGCGTCAGGTAGCGGGTGTTTTCCTGGGATATTCCTGATAAGGAGATCACCAACAGTAAAATAAAAATGTATGCTTTTCTCATATCATATTTTCTGATTTCCGGTTTCATGAATAACGAATGAGTTGAGTGAATCGTGTGATTTGTTCCACTTTTTCCGAACAACAAATATAATTGGTTCATATCAATTTCTTTTTTTCTTGAGTAAAAAAGCAGGAAGGAAGATAACCAGCACCGGCAGTGAAAATATCAATCCCCCGATAGAACCGGCCGCAAAAGCATACCAAAATGGTTGCTCTCCTCCCAGCATCAAAAATGGAATTAATCCCAGCACGGTAGACAAATTCGTCAGCAAAATTGGGATGATTTTGCTGTTGTAGGCTTTCACAAATGTTTTAACATTCTTACCGGGTTTGTTATTAAAATCATTGATAATATAAATTGCGGAATTTACGACCAGCCCACTTAGCAGGATAAAGGACGCATAGCCTTCGGTATCTTAAGCTACAAATATAGTGCTGCTCCGCAGTTGAAATATCTCTTCAATACGTTATATCATCTTGCGAAAGTCATTTCATACATTAATAACATATAAACCTACTAAACCTACAAACTTTAAACCCTCCTCACCTCCTCATACCTAAAACAATCGACGGTATGGTCGTTGACCATGCCGGTGGCCTGCATGTGGGCGTAGATGACGGTGGTGCCGACAAACCGGAATCCCCGTTTTTTCAGGTCTTTACTGATTTTGTCGGATAGCGGCGTGTTGGCGGGGACTTCCTGCTGTGATTTCCAGGCATTTTGAATGGGTTGGTGGTTTACAAATTCCCAGATGTAGTGGCTAAACGAGCCGAATTCTTTCTGCACTTCGATAAAAGCCTGTGCATTAGCTATGGTTGCCAGGATTTTCCGTTTGTTGCGGATGATGCTTTTGTCCGTGAGCAGCTCTTCCACTTTCGCATCGGAATAATCGGCGATTTTCCGGTAGTCGAAGTTATCGAAGGCCCGCCGAAAATTCTCCCGTTTCTTAAGAATCGTCAACCAGCTCAGGCCGGCCTGGAACGTTTCGAGTACCAGGAATTCAAACAACCGGTCGTCGCTGTACTCCGGCACGCCCCATTCGTTGTCGTGGTATTCGATGTAAAGCGTGTCATCGGTAACCCAGTCGCAACGGGGAACTTTTTGCTGTGTGTTGTTATGATTTTTCATCGATCGATGTTTTATATTTGCCTGTTTGTTAATTGGTTAATTCGTTATTCATACTATTATAATTGCTCAAATTTTTTCGATTCAGACCGAAAAAATTAAATAAAAATTTCGGTTTAAACCGAAATTTTTACAAAAACTCTTTATTTCATCTTTCATCAAGCTTTTACGCTTGAGATTGATATGGATACTCTTCAATATTCCATAGCAACGCGGTTGCATGCCTTTCGGGAATGGGATTTGCCATGCTTTCTTAAACAAACGAATCAACCAATCACTAATCAACAAATTAACTTTTACCGATAAATTCAAAGTCCACTTAAACACGTAAGTACTTAAACACTTATGTACTTCATGCACAACATCCTAACCTAAAAACTTACAAACTTACAAACTTACAAACCTACAAACCTACAAACTCACAAACTCACAAACGCCCTACTCATACCTCAGCGACTCGACGGGGTCTTGCTGTGCAGCTTTGCGGGCGGGCATCCAGCCAAAGACAATGCCGACGGCGGCAGCTACCCCAAAGGAAACTATCACAGAAACCAGACTGACAATTGTCAGAATACCGGCCAGCTCAGTGATAAGCCTGGCCAGGATAACGCCCAGCAAAATTCCTATCAATCCCCCTATCACGCTAATGATGGTAGCTTCGGCCAGAAACTGAAAAATCACATCACGCTTGCGGGCACCAATAGCCAGGCGGATGCCAATTTCGCGGATGCGCTCCATCACAGAGGCCAGCATGATGTTCATAATACCTATTCCTCCTACAAGCAGCGATATACTGGCAATGGCGCCCAGCACAATATTAAAGATATTTTTGGTTCGCTGTTGTTGCTGCAGCAGCAGCTCAGGAATGGTAATCTCAAAATCCTCCTTTTGGTTGTGGCGCCGCAGCAGCATCCGCTTTATGACATCTCTCGTTGCCGAAAGCTGCTCGCTGTTTTCTACCTGAACCACAATTTTATTGAGCTGATTATTACTCATCTGCTTTTCTTTGTTGGAGCTAATAAAACCCGACGCCCCGGCCGGGTTGCCTTTATTTGTTCCCTGCAGCATTCCGGCGGTAACAACCGACCTGTCTTTAAAACGGACCAACACCGTTTTGATTGGGGCATAAATATTTTTATTGGTATTGCGGATACGGAAATCTTCGCTGGCTTCTTCCTTGTAATCCCTTCTTTTAAGCACACCGATGACCTTCATCCAAACATGCCCGCATTTAATACGTTTTCCAATGGGAGCTTCTTTCTTAAACAACTTAGCCTTAAGCCCGGGGCCGATTATACAAACCGGCGCCCCGCTTTCCATTTGCTGTTCGGAAAAGAAGGAACCCTTCTCCAAAACATGGTTGAATACCTCAAAAAAATTAGGATTCACACCTGTTAACGTAGTATTGACCTGTTCCTGTTTTCTCACGACCGGAGTTTCATAGCTCACCTGGGGACTCACCTGTTTTACCGAAGGGATCAGACGGGCAATACTTTGGGCATCCTGAAAGGTAAGCCCCGGCGAATATTTTTCCGTGGATTCTTTTTGTTGCTGTCCATTTTCCTCTTCGTCTTCTCCATTGCTATTGTCAGCGCTCACGGGAGTAATCACAATATTGTTCACTCCCACCATTTCTATCTGTTCAAGAATCTCCTTTTTAGCGCCCCGCCCAATGGCGAGCATAGCAATAACCGCGGCCACCCCGAAAACGATTCCCAAAGCCGTAAGAATGGAACGCGTTCGATTCAAGAAAACCGCTTCAAGCGCTATGTTCAGAATGTATTTTATTCTTTCCAAAATCACTTCTTTTTTAGCCTCACCAACTCCAGCGTTTCATAATCCTCCGGGGGCTTTATATACACCTTTTTATTCCCGGATATTCCACGCTTAATAATGATTTCGTTTTCATTGCTTTTTCCCAGCTTCACTTCATAGCGTTTGTTATCCTGTGTGATAACAAAGGATATATCTTCATCATGAAACAGAGCCTCCAGCGGCACATACCGCACACTATCGTACACTTCGGTAATAATTTCATTCTTTGTGGTCATGGCCGGACGCAATACCTCATCCTCTTCCTCCAGTTCAATCTCCACCTCAAAGACTTTGGCATTACTGTTTTTCATCTGCTGCCCGATATTGGCTACATTAATAACCTTTCCGGGATATTCTTTTTCAGGGAAGGCATCAATCCCGATAAAGGCTTTCTGGCCTTCTTTCACCTTGCTTATATCCACCTCATTCACATAAGTTTTTGATATCATTTCCGACAAGTCGGGCAATTCAGCCACTACATTGTCCCAAACCGACATCTGGGAACCCACGCCCTGCTTTTCACCCCGTGAGTTGCGTTTATAAACCACCATACCACCTTCCGGCGCGGTAACTGTAAACTCATCCATTATATCCTGCAATTTCTTGTACCTCCTCCGCGTTTTGTTAAGGGAGGCCGTAACCTCTTGCATATCGGCCTTTGCTTTTTCGAGCTTAAGATTATAGCTTTCCCGTGCCTGGTTCAGCTCCCTTTTGGAGCGTTCCAGGTCAATCTTAATCTGACGCTGTGTAGCCGGAGGCTCAAACTTGGATTGCTCCAGTTTAATCTTTTGCTCTTCTACGGCATACTCCAGATTGATAAGCTCTTCGCGGGCCTGCCTGAGGGTCATGGAAGTGTCGAGTTTAGTTTGGGTATACTGCGACTCCAGTTTTTCGAGCTCCGATTCCAGGTCTTGCTTTTTGCTTGTCAGTTCGCTCTTGTCGAGGTCAGCTACCCACTCCCCCGAATCGACCACCGTACCGTCGGGGACCATATCATTAATTTCTACGCGCCAGATTCCAAACCGACGAAGACCCGAAGGCCCATTGATTGCCTGCGAATTTTCGGTCTCCAATTCTCCCGTTGTGGTTACGGTAATCCTGAATTCGCCGAATTTTACAGGAACGAGCATTTGCTTCTGTTGAGACTTTTCAGGAAGGGTGAAATAAAGTAGTAGTCCTACGATTATTACCCCTAAAAGTGAAATGTAAAAAACATTTTTCTTCATGACAATGAATACAGATTATATTAATTATCCGATTTGCAAAATAAATTTAAATTAATTTCTGAAATGATAACCTATACACAAAGAAAAAATTATACAATACCCTAAGATTTATGAGTTGGGGTTGAACACAAAAAACTATGATAAATTAATCTTACCCTTTTTACTATTTTAAAAACAAGAAGAATGACGTATTTTAGCAGGCTGAATTTTTGGGAGCGACACGGATAAAAGACTGAACTTGAGCGAAAAGTAGTATGTGGAAATATGTTGTACGGTTCATTTTACGTTCACGAATTGCTATTCTGAGCGGAATTATTATCATCACCGGATTCCTGGCCTATCAGGCACAAGATATCAAACTCTCCTATGAGCTCACGAAAATGCTCCCTGAGGAGGACTCAACCAGCATCGTATATGAAAAGTTCAAAAAAACCTTTGGCAAGGACGGAAACATCATGTTTGCAGGCTTGCAGAGTGAACGTTTATTTGAGCTGGGCTTCTTTAATGACCTTTATGATTTAACCTATGACCTTAAAGAAACGGAAGGGGTTAAACAAGTGTTATCGCTACCACGAATTTATCACCTGGAAAAAAATAAGGCCACACATAAGTTCGATTTCAAACCCATAATCACCGAAAAACCAAAATCGCAGAAAGAACTGGACAGCTTAAAGCAAGTTATCTACGATCAACCGCTTTTTGAAAACATGCTTTTTAACAAAAAGAAGCACTCCACCCTCCTAATGATTTCTCTGGATAAGGAAGTACTGAACAACAAGAAGCGGGTTAAACTGATCGGAAAAATCAAGAACAAGATAAAACCTTTCGGGGAAAAGCATAATGTCACACTTCATTACTCGGGGCTCCCTTATATCAGGACGCTTACCTCCCAGAAAATTCAAAGTGAACTCAATTATTTCATCCTGCTTGCCATGTTTATTGCTTCGGTGGCCTTGTTTCTATTCTTCCGCTCATTTAAAGCGGTACTAATACCTATGCTCATTGTCGTTATCAGTGTGGTATGGGTTCTGGGCACAATGGCCCTTCTGGATTACAAAATCACTATCCTGACGGGGATTCTGCCACCCTTGCTCATAGTTATCGGGGTGGAAAACTGCATTTTCCTTCTCAATAAATATCATCATGAATACCGCGCTCATGGCAATAAAATTAAAAGCCTGTCGCGGGTTGTCCGCCGGGTTGGAAATGCGACGTTCCTGACAAACCTTACAACAGCCGTGGGTTTCGCAGCTTTTATTATCACAGGCAATAAGCTCCTGGTGGAATTTGGTGTTGTGGCCTCCATCAACATCATGGCTGTTTTTCTGCTATCGCTGTTGCTTATACCGATATTTTTCAGTTTCGTAAAGCCACCCAATGCGAAGCATATCAAGCATTTAGACAATAAAGTCATCAACAAAATCATTGACAACATTCTCTGGTTGGTGCTTAAACGCCGGAACGCTATTTACATCGTCGCAGGATTTGTTGTCATTATGGGTGTTATCGGGGTGATGCAGATGCAAACAAACAGCAAAATGTTTGACGATCTTTCCTCGAACGATAAGGTGTATAAAGACATGGTCTTCATGCAGGAACAAGTCAATGGCATCCTTCCTTTTGAGATTGCTATCGATACGAAAAAACCTAATGGAGTCATGCGCCTGTCGACCCTTAAAAAAATTGAACGCCTGCAGGATACACTGGCCACGTACCCTCAATTTTCAAAACCTTTGTCTGTGGCAGAAGTCTCCAAAGCTGCCAAACAGGCCTTTTACAACGGAGACCCCGCCTATTATTCTCTCCCCAATGCCAGGGAGAAAAATTTTATCATGTCTTATCTCCCTGATTTGCAATCATCCAGTCATAAACAAACGATACTGTCGGCATTCACAGACAGCAACCTGCAAAAAACGCGGGTAAGCGTTCAGATGGCCGACATCGGCACGGATCAAATGGTGAAAATCAAAGATGATCTGCGGCCAAAAATAGATGCTATTTTCCCCCCTGATAAATTCAATGTTGATTTGACAGGAACAACCGTGGTTTATATGCGTGGTACCGAATATATGATAACCAACCTGTTGCACAGCTTACTAATTGCCCTTGCCGCCATAGGCATCATTATGGCTCTTCTGTTTACTTCAGGAAAGATGGTAGCCGTTTCGCTGGTGCCCAACTTACTTCCGCAGCTTATGACGGCAGCTTTAATGGGCTACCTTGCCATATCTCTAAAGCCTTCTACGGTTCTTATTTTCAGCATTGCCTTAGGGATTTCGGTGGATAATGCAATCCATTTTCTTTCGAGGTATCGCATGGAACTTAAGCAGCATGGCTGGAGTATTAAAATTTCAGTTATTAATGCTTTACGCGAAACCAGTTATAGTATGGTTTACTCTTCGATTGTTCTTTTCTTTGGCTTTGCCATTTTTACACTCTCAGGATTTGGGGGGACTGAAGCTATCGGATATTTGGTATCCTTTACTTTGTTGGTGGCGGTTTTATCAAACCTATTGGTTCTTCCCTCATTAATTTTGTCTCTTGACAAATGGATTACCACCCGCTCATTCAACAACCCGATGTTAAAGATTTTTAAAAATGCCGAGGAAGCTACAAATGGAAAAAAGAATACAAACGCGGTATCGTTACAGATTAAACAAAAACAGGCCACAAAAAAGCAGCAAAAAATGACAGCTAAACCATAAATCTGGTGAATTTTTTATCTTAGTTGCCGAATCAAAAAAACACAAGTATGAAAGGGATTATCCTTGCCGGTGGATCAGGAACGAGGCTGCATCCACTAACACTCGCCGTGAGTAAGCAACTTATGCCGGTTTACGACAAACCAATGATTTACTACCCGTTATCAATCCTTATGATGGCAGGCATAAAAGACATACTTATCATATCAACCCCCCATGATCTTCCTGCTTTTCAAAAATTGCTGGGTGATGGCAGCCGTATCGGCTGTAATTTTCAATATGCCGAACAACCCAAACCCGAAGGACTGGCGCAGGCTTTTGTCATTGGTGAAAATTTTATCGGCAACGATAAGGTAGCTCTTATTCTGGGTGACAACATATTTTACGGCAGTGGCATTCAACAGTTGCTCGTGAGTCACAGTGACCCGGAAGGCGGTGTTGTTTTTGCCTATCATGTATCCGATCCCGAAAGATACGGAGTGGTAGAATTTGATAAGCACCATAAAGCCATCTCCATTGAAGAAAAGCCGCAGCACCCCAAATCCAATTTTGCTGTTCCCGGCCTATATTTTTATGACAATGAGGTTGTAAGCATTGCCAAAAATATTGGCAAAAGCCACCGGGGGGAGTATGAAATCACCGATGTAAACCGCACCTATCTGGAGCGGGAAAAGCTTCATGTCGGTATTCTTGGTCGCGGAACGGCCTGGCTTGACACCGGCACTTTCTCTTCACTAATGGATGCCGGACAGTTTGTAGAGGTGGTGGAGAAACGCCAGGGACTAAAAATCGGTTGCATCGAAGAAGTGGCGTATCGTAAGGGTTTTATTGGCGCCGAACAGTTGGAAAAAGTCGCCCAGCCGCTGCTAAAAAGTGGCTATGGAGAATATCTTCTAAGAATACTTAAATCCAAAATATAGACTATGCACGGCTTCCAGACATTGCAGCAATATTTTAACAACGTTCTTGAAAAAGAGACCTTTACCGGTGAGCCTTCCACACTATATGCACCTATCGATTACACCTTAAGGCTGGGAGGGAAACGCTTACGGCCGGTGCTCTGTCTTGCCTCCTGCGAACTTTTTGGGGGTACACTCAGCGATGCACTCAATGCTGCAATCGGAATTGAATTGTTTCATAATTTTACGC